>CAZUJO010000659.1:0-1502 GCA_964619995.1 uncultured Leptospiraceae bacterium | reverse complement strand
AGACAAGATGTTTCGCCTCCGGAACAAGCATCCATCGCCGGGGTTCGCGGGCCTGATCGAACACGCGGCGTCCGAGCTCGGGATTGATAACGGGGTCTCTCTCTCCGTGAATCACAATCAGGGGAATCGGGCTGATAGACGGAATGTCATCGCGGGGCGCATAGGTGTCTGTCAGGAAGATGTAAGGCGTGTAGTAAAAAGGCCAGAAACAGTTTCGCCGCAGAACGCTCGTGCCCGCTTCGCGAAACGATCTGAATCCGCCCTCAATGGCAACGGCTGCAATGTCCGAGCGATCCTGGGTATCAATGACTGCGCGCATGCCGATTGCCGACCCAAGGCTCTGCCCGTAGACGATCAGCTTCAGGTGGTCTCGCCGCGCGATGTTGCGCGCAAACTCGATCATCTCGAGAGAGTCTGTATGATTTTGCTCGGAGTTCAGCTCGCCCTCGGATCGGCCGTATCCCCGGTAATCGTAGCACAAAAGATCAAAGCCATAGTCTGCAAGCCAGGCGATGCTAACAAAATGACTCGAGACATTGTCTCCATTCCCGTGAAAGAAGAGAATCACCGCTTTGCGCGGTTTTGATCCGGAAATGAGCATCGCATGCAGGCGGGTTCCATCCGACATTTTCGGAAAAAGATCCTTTGCCTGCAGGCCGAAATCCGCCGGGGCTGCAAATTGGCCCGTTGGCGGGTGGTAAATGAACGAATCGTTGCAGTTCGCCAGCGCGAACATGCACACGAGCGCTCCATCCCGAAGCAGGTTCCGGATTCGAAGACGGCGCAGATTGCAGGCGAATCGTCCTTCCATGGTTTAGAACTGGTACGAATAGCTGATCATTGTATCCCGGAAGGATTTTCTGATTCCAGCATCGATCTGTATCTGGTGATTCTGCGCTACCTCAAATCGCAGCGATGCAAACCCGCGTTCCTCATCCCTGCCGCTTGCGTAGCGAATGTATCTGCCTCCCAGCTGAAACTTGAACGCGCCCGAATTCAATATGACGAGCGCGGCCGCTGAGGCCGCGGGCTGGACATGCTTTTCCGTCGCATAGGAATTCTCAATGCGGATGCCGGCTAACGTCGAGAATGACAGAGACGTGTCATGCGGAAATCCGGATCCCGCCGCAAGCGTTGGACCGGCCACCGCGTCAATAAATGCAGCGTGGCCCATCACAGCGGGCTCCTCTGTGAACCAGAGGGCAGGAGTGAACGCCCTGCCCAGCTTTTCAGCCGGGTCGCCCGGGAGAGCACGATCGAAACGCGTCTCAACGCCGGAATCGAGTATGTATGAAAAAGAGCGGTTCAAGGATTCAAACGGCGCGAGCGAAGCTATCCTCAAGAGCGTGAAGTCCTGAATCCACAGCGATGGATGAGAATCCTTTCCATCGTAGCTGCGCAAGGCAAGGTTCAACCATTCAAACGAAGTGTTCGCCGCGAGGCCGCGGTCCGCATTCATGATGTCGTGGTAGGCGACCCTGTACTGGACCTGAGCGAATGGG
>CAZUJO010000658.1:0-1507 GCA_964619995.1 uncultured Leptospiraceae bacterium | reverse complement strand
TCAGCCGTCGGGCCTACGGAGTCACCTGCGTTGTCACCGGTACAGTCAGCAATCACGCCCGGGTTACGAGCGTCGTCTTCTTTGATTTTGAAAACGATCTTCATGAGGTCGGAACCGATGTCAGCGATCTTCGTAAAGATACCGCCCGCGATTCTCAGAGCGGAAGCGCCGAGAGATTCGCCGATTGCAAAGCCGATGAAGCATGGGCCTGCGAATTCAGCAGGGATCAGAAGAAGGATGCAGAGCATCAGGAACAGTTCAACAGAAATCAGGAGGAGACCAATGCTCATTCCAGATCTCAGCGGAATTGCGTAGTTCGGGTAGGGTTTGCCGCGAAGCGCCGCGAAGGCGGTGCGGGAGTTAGCAAACGTGTTGATTCGGATACCGAACCAGGCAACGCCGTACGAACCTGCGATACCAATCAAGCTGCAGATCAGAATGATCAATACGGTTGTAGCCGGCATGTGCTGGAGGAAACCGAAGTAGACCACCATGATCACGCCGATGAAGGCTTCGAGGATCAGCAGGAGTTTACCTTGCTGGAACAGATACGTCTTACATGTTTCGTAGATCAGTTCCGAGATTTCGCGCATGGCGACGTGCACGGGCAGATTCTTGATGGCCGTGAACTCCATCAGTCCGAACAGCATGCCGAGAACACAAACACCCATGCCGATGAACAGCAGGGTCCTTCCATTACCGATGGCGAAGTTGACGGATGACAGATCCGGAATTTTGAGATTCGCTTCACTTGCGAAAATCGAGATGGGAGCAAAGAACGCTACCACAAGAGCCAGGAGCAAGGCCTTCCGCAGTGCGGGAGACGAGCTCAGACCCTTTGAGCCTGAAACTTTCTTCATTTTGAACCTCATTAGAGTTTGGCAGTGCCCGAATCGAGCGCCTGCGGATGCAAAATGTGCATTTTACGATTGACTCGTCGATCCGCGAATGCTGACAACTCTTATTTAATGGTAGAAACCGGAATTTCCATCTCAACCCTGTGGATTCTACCATTTCTCATCTTTCTGCTCTGCGTAGCGATCATTCCGCTCATCAGCCATCACTTCTGGGACCGGCACCTCTGGTGGTTTTCGCTGGGGATCTTCTGCTTCCCCATGCTCTTCGCCCTGGTCTTCGTGCTCGGCGGCCCTTTCATAGAGAAGACGTTTGAAAAGATACTGGAATACATATCATTTATTGTCCTGCTCGCTGCGCTTTATGTCATATCAGGCGGAATTCTGATCCGCGGAGGATTCCGCGGCAGCGCGAAAGTGAACACTGTTTTCCTGGCAGTCGGGACGGCCATCGCAAGCTTCATCGGAACGACCGGAGCGTCCATGCTTTTGATTCGACCGCTTTTGAGGGCAAATGCGGGACGAAAGCATACTGCCCACATAGTTGTTTTTTTCATCTTTGCGGTCAGCAACATCGGAGGCCTTCTCACGCCGCTCGGACTCACTCAACGTTCGTCAGAATCCCGAGCGCTCGGCCGCAGTCATCAAGCAGC
>CAZUJO010000657.1:0-1511 GCA_964619995.1 uncultured Leptospiraceae bacterium | reverse complement strand
GATCTACACTCCCTACATCAACCGCAGCGGGCTGCCTCTTTTCAAGATCGCCGCGCGTATCTACTTGAAGAACGCTCCGCGCGGAGTGAAATTTCTCGAACAGGATGCCGATCTCGCGATGTACGAAGAGGGCCGGTCGAAAGGCTTTTTCGCGCATGAGAACTTCGTCTGGTGGCTCGGCCGCGCTGGGGCCGTTGATTTTACGAATCCGGCTGCCGTGGAATGGTGGTTTGAGCGCCAGAAGCAGCTTCTCGACGACGGTATAGATTTCTTTAAGAACGACGGCGGAGAGTATCTGCCGGAAGGGAGCGTTTCGCGCGGCGGTCTGCGCGCCGGAGAGTTTCACAACATCTATTCGTTCTACTATGCGCGCGCTGTTTTTGAAGAGAGTCAGAAGCATCTGGGCCGGCGGCGCGCGCTTGTATTCTCGCGCACAGCCTGGGCAGGCACGCAGCGGTTTCCCGGAATCTTTCTCGGCGATCAGACGCCCGAATACAGGCACATATCATCGACCATGCGCGCGGGGCTGAATATGAGCCTGCAGGGGTTCTCCTGGTGGGGCGCCGATGTCTTTGGTTTGTATGGAAAGCTGAATCCAGAGAAGGCCCTGCGAAACGCGCAATGGACTCTCTTTACGCCGATCGCGCGCTATTTCTCAGCGCCGCACGATCCTTCGCGCGATGTGTGGAACTGGAAGCAGTCCGATCGCGAAAATTTTCGGCGCCACCTGCGGCTTCGCATGCGTCTCTTGCCCGTGTATTATACGCTTTCGCGCGAAGCCCACGATACGGGTCTTCCGATTCTGCGCCCTCTCTGCCTTGAATTTCCGGAAGATGCGCGCACGCTCGACATAGACGATCAGGCAATGATCGGGCCCGGCCTTATGATTGCGCCTTACGTTCAGAAAGGTCCCAGGTCCGTCTACTTTCCGGCCGGAAGGTGGCATGACTTTTTCACGGGCCGGGCTTTTTCCGGCGGGACTGTTGAGATTCCAGAACAGGAGAATGTGCCCCTGTTTGTCCGGGGAGGCGCGCCGCTCGTTCTTGGCCCGGTGATCGAGCACATTGCGGATGAGCACAGGTTTACGGATCTTGAAGTGCATTTGTACAGCCCGTACGAAGGTCGTACTCGCATCTATGACGATGACGGGGTCACGCGCGAATATGAATCCGGCGAATTCGATTTCATTGAAATTGAATCAGAAGCGGCCGAGCAGGGGAAGGTCCGTGTATCACTGCGCCAGAAATCCGCCGTTATGCGGAATATCACGGTCGTCGTTCATATGGAGGACGGCGCGGTCCGACAGGCGTCCTGCTCTCTGACCGGCTCTGTCGAGGTCCTGGTATGAAGCCTGTGAGGTTTGCAGCTCTGTCGTGTTTTGCGGGGTCTCTGTTATGTTCCTGCTTTCCTTTCTTCAAACAGATTGAGTCCGACAAAAAGAAGTTTCAGGAACGTTTCCCTTCCGCGGACGCTTTCTATGAATCCGGCGGACGCCGCATGCACTACGTCAG
>CAZUJO010000656.1:0-1523 GCA_964619995.1 uncultured Leptospiraceae bacterium | reverse complement strand
GCGTACGAATCTGTGAAGATTTTCCAGCGCGGCTGGTTGCGGCCCGCGAGATAGCGGATAACGTCCAGATTCAGGCAGCCGTATAGATGCGAGTGCAGCTCTGCGAACGCGCCGGAACGTTCGGGCCGTCCATCATTCAATTTTCAGCTCCTTATGGTCCCGGATGTCGAGCTCCAGCTGCAAAACATCGGTCAATTCCGGATAATCAGGATGTCTGCTGCGAAAGTGTTCCATCTGTTCGAGGATAAACTCGCGTGACCAGATGCGCGCCCGGCGCGAAAGCCTGGTGAGAAATTCAGGCGTAATGTAGTATTCCCGCAGATCTTCAGGCGTCACTTTTCAGCCTTCTTCTCCTTCTCTTTCTTCTTTTTCTTTTCTTCGAGGAGCTTCATCTCGTCGTGAATGTCGATTTCTATGGATGGCGGTTTTTCCTTTTCTTTGCCCATGCTTTCCCCCGGCTTCGCAGAATCTCTCTGCCCACGGTACGCAGTATAATCACTCCGGCCCGGATCGACCCGAACACCGTCGCCGATACTTTGCTCGCCCCGTACAGCCTTTTGCGATAGCCTCCAGGAATTTCAATGATTTTCAAGCCGCACAATGCCGCGCGAACCTGCATTTCTACGGTCCACCCGTAGTTTCGGTCTTCCATCTCCATGTCGAGAAGCGCCGGCCACCGCACGGCGCGAAAAGGCCCGAGATCACGGTAATTGTGCCCGAAAAACAGCCTCATCAGAAAACAGGCCAGGGCGTTGCCGAATCGTGCATGCGGAAGGAGAGCGCCTTCTTCCTCGGGAACTCTTTCAATCAGCGCAAAATCGGCGCCGTCCGGACCAAGGACGGCGGACAGGAGCCTGCGCGCGTCGGCCGGTGTATCAGCCCCGTCGCCGTCGGCAAAGAGCACCGCGTCACATCCGCCCTGTCCCGCAATTCGTTCGATCCCGGCGAGACATGCATTCCCGTAGCCGCGCTCGCTTGCGATCACGGACGCTCCGAGCGATGCGGCAATGCGCGCGGAATCGTCCGTGCTGCCGTTGTCCACACAGATGATTTCGCGGAATGGAAACTGCGCGCGCAGCGCCGGGAGCACAACAGGCAGGTTCTCGGCTTCGTTCAGCACAGGCACAATCACGCGCACGTCCGGCAGGCATGACAGAACTTCCGAATCAACAGGCGCACCGCTCTGCTCCGCTGCTTTCAAAGAGTCCAGGTCATCGAGATCGTGGCGCATGGAAATTCGAGAGGAAGAAACGAGAAGTCCTTTGAGCGCTGCTTCCTGCGCATCGAGAACACCGTTATGCGACCACGTCATGCCGGAAAACCATCCCCTGCAGAATGTGTCTTTGCGAGCTCCGATAAGATAATAGCCTCCGTCGGCGGACGGTCCCAGAACGCATCCACTCGTTTCGAGCGCTGCCGCCGCATCGATCAAATCTCTTGATGTTAGATCCAGAAGGTCCGAGCCGAGCAGAACGACGCGCGGATCGGGGGGAACCTCCCTGAAACCGACGTGCGCGTCATCC
>CAZUJO010000655.1:489-1551 GCA_964619995.1 uncultured Leptospiraceae bacterium | reverse complement strand
TAGTCGAAGAAAGGACCGGGCGGAGCGGGCAGGGGTTGACCCGCAAAATCCGGATCGAGAAGAATGGCGCATCCATACGCAGGAAGGGACATGGAAGAAGCGAGATACGCGCGGCCGGTACGCGAGGAATACGAAACGATTCGGTCCGCGCTGTCCTCATCGTGCACATAGAGATCGCCTGACGGTGTAAATCCGCTCAAGGAACAAATTCGCAGCCACTCCACTTCGCCGGCGGCGGGAGACGGATACACTGCCTGGATGAAGATCGATCCGTCGGCAATCTCGCCGGCAGTAAGCGTTTCGGCGTTCAGTCGAAAGGAGGAGCGGCGGCCCGCAGAAAACAAATCGACCGCTTCGCCGCTGTGGAGAATCAGATTCTGCGCGGGAAGTCCGTCGATCTGCCGCGAGACGGTCTCTGTGTTTTGTTGCGAGAAAAAGCGAAAGCGGCGTCCTGTCTGCGCGGGCTCCTCAGCGAAGAAGGAAGCAAACTGGTTCGCAGCTCCTGGGCTGGCCGACGCAATGCATCCGCCCGCTTGATCGCGGTGAGGCCTCAGAGTTCTGGACGGCTCATGCCAGATGAGGCTCGAGTAGTTGCTCGTGATCGCAGCGTAGAGCGACGCGTTCATCGGAAGCGCATTCGCGCCGAAAAAGAAGGTGGATGCTTCGTTCGGAAGAAACAGATCCATGCGGCCGTGCGGGGATGCGAAGCAGACCGGCTCGGATCGAAAATAAACTGAGTATCCTGCGCGGGGAGGGAAGTAGTGGCGGACTTTCCTGCCGTCCGACTCCCGGCGGACTTCGAGCGTCCAGAGGCCGGCTGAGTCTTTTTCCCCGTACCATTCAACAAACTCATCTCCGGGATTCGATCCGTTTGAGTATGATCCGAGCGGGGAGATTTCAGAGAGCGCATAACGTTGATCTTCAGGCTCCGCATCGGGAAACCCGGGGCTCATGTAGTTGCGGGTGAGATCCGGCCGCAGTCCGGCCCGGTCCGGTCCGTGGTAGTGCGTATTTCCGGAAAAGACAATGGAATGAGCGACTTCGGACCCGGACGTCCAGCGA
>CAZUJO010000655.1:0-479 GCA_964619995.1 uncultured Leptospiraceae bacterium | reverse complement strand
CGTCTGGATCGGGCGCATAGAGCACACGGCGCTCGCCGGTGCCGAGATCCTGCAGCTCCACGGGATTTGCCATGTTCAGTGAGCGCAGGTCGGCGGGCCGTACTTCGGTCTGAAAGATCCCCGGCTCACCTGAAAAAACGACATACTGACCGGCGGAAAAGGCGCTCTGTCCGGGATCCACCGCGCGGCCGGCGAAAATCATCAGGCCCGAAGGCCTGCAGCTGCGTTTCGAGCGAAACTCAATAAACTTTAGATTTGAGTCAAGATGATCCATAAAGATCCCAAACGGCGCCATCTCGGAGAGGTCAAGATCATCCAGTCCGCAGAATTCATCGCTGCGAGGACGCTGGGCCCGCAGTTCCGCAAGCAGAGAGGGGGAGATTCCGCGTGTATCGCATGCCGGGAAGTCACAGATGGATGCGCGCAGGGTTCCGGTTTCCATCACCTCAACCGATCTTTGCTCGGAGCCCCCCGCGGCC
>CAZUJO010000654.1:0-1553 GCA_964619995.1 uncultured Leptospiraceae bacterium | reverse complement strand
TCTCATGCTTGTGTATCCTCTGATTGTTGAACGCGGCATGGGAACCATGGACGCAATCCGCAGCAGCCTGAGCATCACACGGTCCTACCAGTGGCCGCTGATCGGCCTTGCGTTCATGAACGGAATCATCGCCACGCTGGGCATTCTTGCCTGCTGCGTCGGCATTTTCTTCAGCATTCCGCTTTCGCTCGCCATCCACGGGGCGGCGATCTATCAGCTGCTGGGAGAAGACAACGGAGCCCCGATCGAACCTGCGCAGCCGCAGGCTCCGGCCGGAAATCCGCCCGTTCCGCCCGCGCCCGGACCCTATGGCGCCTAACGTTTCTGACGGGTTCTGACCGGGGCGCGGCTCCGGTCAGAAAAAACGCCGCCGGATAGATACACAAAACCGTCCGCAATTCCCTCAAACGGGCCTGCGTCATGCGTGACCACGAGCGCGCACGATTGACCGCGCACGCTTTCGAGCATTCGGAAGAAGAAGTCGACACCCGATGCGTCGAGAGCCGTAAGCGGCTCATCGAGAAAAAGAACTTCAGGACTGTGAAGGATGGCACGGCAGACGCCCAGCTTTTGTCTCATCCCGCGCGAATACGTTCGCACCAGATCGCGCCTGCGCTGACGCAGCCCCGCGGCGTCCAGGAGTTCGTCAATCCGATGACGATCGTCGTCTTCGAGCCGCCCGCGGTAGGCGCGCGCAAAAAAACGCAGATTTTCCTCCGCGGAAAGATCGGCAAAAACGCCAGCGTCGTGCCCCAGCACGGCCGTGCGCGCAATAAAGGCCACCCGCTCTTCGACCGAATTCAACGGAACGCCGTGGAAAAGAACTTCGCCGCGGTCAGGACCCACGCGTGAAAGGACTGTGTCGATGAAGGTTGTTTTTCCCGCCCCGTTCTCTCCCATCAAACAGACCACTTCGCCCTTTTCGAGAGAGAAGTTCACTCCGCGAAGGACCGGTCTTGATCCATAGCTGCGGTGCAAATCGGAGACGGCGAAGGTCATTTCTTTACGAGGCGAAGACCGGAAGACGAAATCAACGAAGCGGCAAGCAAGAGAATCAGGATACAGAGAACAAAAGCGACGCTCATCTTCCATCTTTCTTCGAAGATCGCGTTCGAATCCGACTTCATTGGGTTTTCAATCACGTAGCCGCCCGCTGAAAAATCAAGGGTCATCTGATCTGCTGTAAAGCGCACGCGCAGCGCAGAGCCGAGATCTGGAATCTCGACGGGCTGCACTTCGCCGCCTGCGACAACCGGCTTTGCATCTGCAGGCTGATGAAGGACGACAATGAACGGATGCACGGCCGGACTGCCGGCCAGTTCGTGCGGACGCTCTTTCAGAACAAATCCATCGACGTCGTATTCGGCCGTCAGCTCTGAACTCCCGGGGCGAATCCCGCGCGTCAGAGAGCCGTCAGCGCCGAGCACATTCGGAACAGGCATGGAGTTCGCCTGTTGAATCTGCGTCTTCACCTCTTTCGCGTCGGCGGGAAGAAAGATTTTCAGGTCGCTGCCGCGATACGTGCGAGGCGGATTCGAACGATTTTCGATCGC
>CAZUJO010000653.1:0-1584 GCA_964619995.1 uncultured Leptospiraceae bacterium | reverse complement strand
AAGAAGTTGTGATCTGGGGAACAGGATCTCCGCTCCGGGAGTTCTTGTTTTCGGACGACTGCGCGCGCGCATGCGCATTTCTCCTTGAGAATTACGACGTACGGGGAGACGCCGGCGGCGGCGAAATCGTCAACATCGGATCCGGCTCTGAAATCTCCATCCGCGATCTGGCAAAACTCGTTGGCGAAGTGACGGGCTTTCGCGGGGAGATCAGTTTTGACGTGACCAAACCGGACGGCACGCCGCGGAAGCTGCTCGATGTTGCGAAGCTGCACAGGATGGGATGGAGACACAAAGTCGAATTGCGAGAAGGGCTGACTGCCGCGTATCGGGAGTTCGAAGCAAACCATGCCCGCGGCTAAGATGAATCGCGTTCAGACCTACATTCGTGATATTTCGGAGCTTCCTTCGTTCCTGAAGAGGCTCTGGCTCCATCTGAAGCCCATCCGGCGCAGGCAGATCCTCCTGCTCATGCTCCTCATGGTAGGAGTTTCCTTCGCAGAGGTGATGAGCATCGGCGCCATCCTGTCTTACCTGGCCGTGCTCACCGATCCCATGCGGACATTCCAGCATCCGCGTCTTACATGGCTCTGGCCGTTAGTCGGCATTGAATCCCCCGAACAAATGGTCCTCCCGATGACGCTTGCGTTTGCCGCGGCGGCTCTGGTCACGGGCGGCGCCCGTCTCCTCTTTCTGTGGGCCAACACCCGTCTCTGCAATGCAATTGGGGCAGACTTAGCGTATGACGTATACAGGCGCACCCTCTTTCAGCCGTATCATGTGCATGTGGGCCGCAACTCCAGCGAGGTGGCGGCAGCCACGTCGAAAGCCCGGGGACTTGTGAATCAGACGATTTCCCCCGCGTTGACGATCTTTGGTTCTCTGTTTGTAATCGCTTCTATAGTATCTTTCCTCGTAACGATCGATCCAGTGATCTCGATTTCTGCAGTCGTCGGCTTCTCAACGATCTACATCACGATTGCGCTCTTTTCAAAAAACAGTCTCGATAAGAACGGGCGGATCCTCGCAACCGAGCTTACGCGCGCCACTCAGACCATGAACGAAGGTCTTGGAGGAATCCGGGACATTCTTCTCGACGGAAGTCAGGACGTTTACAGTGACATCTTTCGCGCTTCAGACCGTCGTCTGAACCGGGCCAATGCGAATGGTACGTTCATCGCCGGCACACCGCGATTTGCAATTGAAGCTCTGGCGATGGTTCTGCTTGCGGCCTTTGCGTTTGCTCTGACCCGGTCCCCGGGCGGGCTGAATCCGCACATTCCACTGCTTGGTGCGATGGCTCTTGGGGCTCAGAGAATCCTTCCCGTCATGCAGGCAACATTCGTGTCGTGGACTAACGTGAAGATCAGTCAGGCAACCATGCGCGAGGTTCTCGCGTTTCTCGATCAGCCCTTTCCCGCGTACGCCGATCGGCCGCGGCCTCTTCCGCTTCCGTTTCGCAAAAGCATTGTCCTCGACAATGTTAGTTTCCGATATCATGAAGACGGCCCGTGGGTCCTGCGCGATTTGAATCTCGAGATTCCGCAAGTGTCTCGCATTGGCATCGTCGGCGTAACTGGCAGC
>CAZUJO010000652.1:0-1592 GCA_964619995.1 uncultured Leptospiraceae bacterium | reverse complement strand
GCAGAGCCGCATGGAATACCGCGGCAGTTTCATTATGTACATCCTCACGCTGATGGGGTTCTATTCCGCGCAGATCGGCGTTCTCTGGGTGATGGTGACGAAATTCAACCGGATCGGAACCTGGGAGAAGGGAGAGGTTGCATTTCTTTACAGTCTGCTCGTCATTTCGACGGGAGTGGTCTCAGCGCTTTTTTCGGGATTTCTTGAATTTTCAGACTTCGTTCGTCAGGGGACCTTCGACCGGGTTCTCCTGCGGCCGCTTTCTCCGTTGATTTCCATCCTGGCCATGCGCTTTGAACCAGGCGGGATGGCGAACATCATATTGGGCGGAGCGGCATTCGTCACGGCGAACTGGCTCGTGAATATCCAGTGGACCGCGGAGGCCGTCCTCATGCTCTTTCTAGTTCTTTCGGGCGGCGTGATGATCATGGGAGCGATTCGCATCATCATTGCTGCGGCAGCGTTCTATACTGTTTCGAACGAAGGCATGCAGCATCTGTTTGTGTTTTCTTCCCGTGAATTTCTGTTGTACCCTGTGGATATTTACAACCGTCCCGTGCGCTTCGCGCTCACCTTTCTATTCCCTCTTGCATTCATCAATTTCTATCCCGCGCATTACTTTCTCAGCAAAGATACTTCGGGCCTCTTTCATCCGGCGTTTGTCTATCTCACGTTTCCGGTGGGAGTCTTCTGCATGACTGCGGCGATTATCTTCTGGCGCCGCGCTGTACTGCGTTATGCAAGCACTGGCAGCTGACGTTTTTACGGAAGCGGCCCTCGAAGCCGGGTTTGATCTGGCCGGGATAGCGCCCATTGACCTGCCGCAGCGCGACGTGAATGAACACCGGGCCTTCATTTCCGAGGGGCGGCATGGCAGCATGCAGTATCTCGAGAAAAATCTGAACATGAAGCTCGATCCCCGGTCGCTCATGCACGATGCGAAGAGCGCCCTCGTGCTCGGGACGTTTTACCGCACAGATGAGTCCGACGCCGCGCTCGAGACGGCTTCGGTCCGGATTGCACGTTATGCGCACACGGATGACTATCATGACATCCTGCGCCAGCGAGGGCGAAAACTGGGCCGTTCGCTCAAGCAGAAGGTACCGGGGCTTCGATGCCGCTTCTGCGTGGATTCAGCGCCTCTGGCCGAGCGCGCTCTCGGCAGAATGGCCGGTCTGGGTTTTCAGGGGAAGAACACGAATCTCATCCATCCGAAGCGCGGGTCGTATTTCTTCATCAGCGTAATGCTGATTGCATGCGACGTGCAAAAGTCTGAGCCGGCCGTCGACCGCTGCGGGTCCTGCCGGATCTGTATCGATGCCTGCCCGACCGGAGCGCTGACAGAGTACAGGCTCGATGCGCGAAAATGCATTTCGTACCTTACGATCGAACGGCGTGAGCCGTTTCCGGAGCATCTTGCGCCGCATCTGAATCGCTGGATGTTCGGATGCGATATATGCCAGGAGGTGTGTCCTTACAACCGTCTGCCTTCGTTTGGCGACTGGCTGTCTCCGCGCGCCGAGGTTGTGCAGATCATGAAGACAGCGGACGCCGGTCTGATCGCGAAGGTGAGGGAGCACACCCCGCTCGGT
>CAZUJO010000651.1:0-1593 GCA_964619995.1 uncultured Leptospiraceae bacterium | reverse complement strand
CAGAGACCGTAAAGAAACTTTCGCAAATGGGCTTTCAGGTGCGGCTTGAGAAAGGCGCCGGGAGCGCGGCAGGATTTTCCGATGACGACTACAAGGCAGCGGGGGCCGAGATCGTCGGAAACGCTGCTGACCTTTATGCGCAGGCTGATGTTCTGCTCAAGGTCCAAAAGCCAACCCAGCATCCGACATCGGGCAAGCATGAACTGGAGATGCTGAAGAATGGCGCTCTCTATGTTGGTTTCTTCTATTCGCTCAACAATTTCGATCTGGTAAAACTCGCAGCGTCTAACAAGGTGAATGTGGTCTCGATGGATGCTGTCCCGCGAATCACGCGAGCTCAGCGCATGGATGCTTTGAGCTCACAAACGAACCTCGCAGGATACAAAGCTGTGCTCATGGCTGCCAATGCCCTCACCAAGATTTTTCCACTCATGATGACTGCGGCGGGAACGGTGCAGCCTGCGAAGGTTGTGATCATTGGCGCAGGCGTCGCAGGCCTCCAGGCGATTGCGACGGCAAAAAGACTCGGCGCTGTGGTGGAAGTTTCCGACGTACGACCTGCAGTCAAAGAGCAGGTGGAAAGCCTCGGAGCAAAATACATTGAGCCTCCCAAACAGGACAACCTTGAGGGACAGGGCGGTTACGCAAAAGAGGCGAGCGCCGAGTTTCTCCAGAAGCAGCAGGAAATCCTCGGAAATCACGTAGCGGCCGCGGACGTTGTCATCACAACCGCCCTTGTGCCGGGCAAGAAAGCGCCCGTCCTTGTAACCGAGGATATGCTGAAGCGTATGCGTGCCGGTTCAGTTGTAGTGGACCTTGCGGCCGAACAGGGCGGGAACTGCGTATGGACTGAACCCGGACAGACCGTTGAGAAGAACGGAGTAACAATCATCGGTGAAACGAACGTCGTTTCTCACGTCGCTTACCACGCAAGTCAGCTCTACTCCAGGAACATCCTCGCTCTGCTCGAAATCATGGGCAAAGAGGGGAAGATCACTCTGAACCTGGAGGACGAAATCATCAAGGGCAGCCTGATCACCCACGAAGGTCAGATTGTGCACGAAGCAACGCGCGCCGCGATGGGCGCCTGAGGAGGATTCAATGGATACAGCAACGTTGATAGCCAGTTTGTACGTATTTGTTCTCGCCGGGTTTGTGGGATTCCTGGTGATCACTAAAGTTCCGCCGCTCCTGCATACGCCGCTTATGTCGGCGACGAACGCCATTTCAGCAATCTCCGTCGTTGCGGCGATTGTCGTGGCCGGTTCTCACCATGGGAGCATCGTTCCCAGCATTCTTGGCTGCATTGCGGTAGCATCGGCCATGACGAACGTGGTCGGTGGTTTTCTCATCACCAATCGCATGCTGAAAATGTTTCAGAAGAAGAAAGAGGTCAAGAAATGATCGGCGAAGCTCTAACCGGTGTCCTCGGGAATGCTGTGGATCTACTCAGCATTATTAGTATAGTTTATTTAATATCTGGCGTCCTGTTCATCCTCGGCCTTCGAATGCTGGGATCGCCTGAGACGGCCCGCCAGGGCATGCTGCTCGCGGAAGTGGGCATGCTGCTCGCTGTGGTCGGCACACTGATCG
>CAZUJO010000650.1:0-1600 GCA_964619995.1 uncultured Leptospiraceae bacterium | reverse complement strand
TGCTCGAAAGTAGTGATTTGACAGCGAGACTGTGCATGATTTGGCTCGTCGATTCGAGGTGTATTCCACCGATGATGAAAAAAGCGATAACGCTCATAAGCTTCAAGGCGTAGGCCATACGCGGCAGTCGTCTCAATAAATTGGGACGCCCGAATGTCACATTCGCCGGAGCTACAAATGATCTCAGGCGGAACTCGAGCCATGTCGATCGCCGACCTCATCATTGGCGGAAAGCGCAAGGCTCGTCCAGACGTATGCAACTGACCGATTGCCCACCATTCGCCGCCACCTCGAGCCCACCAATCGGCGAGCGCATCAGTGCTCGATGGAGGCGGAACAGCGGTCTTTCCATCTCGTGTACGAAATGTCGGGCTGTTGAGAAGGGATGCGAGTTGTTTTGCAGCGTTGTCCATTCTCTTCGGATCTCGGCTCTCAATCGCGGCGCCAATTTCTTGAAGTTGCGCTCGAATTTCCCGTCGCACTTCTGGTGTGGGGATACAACCTTTCGTTGTGTAGTCATTGTATCTGTCTCGCGCAGCCATTGCGCCGCACGCGAACAGCAAAACGAACGAAAATAACATTTGCCTCATTGTCCCTTGCCCATCTTGCGCTCAAACCATCGAGCCATATCAGCCGGAACTTGCCCGGATCCTAGAACCCAGCCCGCGTAAGCTTCCGCAAAGAACTCTCTATCTTTTTTTGTGTAACCGTCCCGAGTCAGAGGATGGCGAACATCCTCTCTGAACGATGACTGCTTACCAAACTTTCGGATGAATTCTTTGAGCAAACCTGGTGTGAAGTCATCCACGCCATGCCCGACCTCGTGCGTGACAAAGTGCTCCGGTGATTTGGGTAAGTTCCGATCGTCTCCTTGCTTCTCGATCATAGCTAAATCCGCGGGGTCGATCTTCATCTTGGTAGACTCCGGCACCTTGCGGAATCGCTCCGAACACTGTCTCCAGGTAACTAAGCCGAGCCACTGTCCACTTTTCCCCGTACATCTGCGAGGAAATCGAGCCTAGGTTGAAGCGCTTAATCAACTCTTTAGCCTTGGCCTCAGCCTCCACAGATTCGAAGTTTCCGCTGCGATACTCGTCTGGTTCTTTGGCCGGAGCAACAACATTCGCCTCAATGACATCTTTGCCTCTGCTCGCTGTGGGGGCTGCCGGTGCGTATTGGCCGCGCTTAGGCCTCGCTTCAATGCCGAGGCGCTCCTTGAATATCCGTTTGAGCTCCCGTTTCTCCTTACCCTGAAAGCGTCTCCAGACGCTGAGGGGCTCAAGACCACTGCGGCCGAAAATTTCTCGCAGATCGCCGGCAGAGTACAAGAGCGCCAAGATTTTTTGTTCCTTTTGGTTGCCAACCACCCACGTGTTCAGTATGGAAGACACGCGTTGGACGATATCTTGTGCATTCTGTGGGGAAGGTTCGTCAAAGTGGCCGCTGGAGTCAACTAGGGAGACTGGGCGATTTGACACATATTGGTAACGGTTAGGGCCGTCGGCGAGGCCGATGGGGTCGGCTGACGTCCATCTGGCGAGCCAGGGGGGCGTAGTACCTTGCGCTGTGGTAGGCGAGGCCGGTCTCTTCGTCGCGCTCT
>CAZUJO010000649.1:0-1606 GCA_964619995.1 uncultured Leptospiraceae bacterium | reverse complement strand
GCTGCGAACCGACCGCGCATCGGTGGAAGAGTGGCGCCTTGTTCTGGAGCAGAAATGGGGCGGGCTTCTTTCATGATCGGAGCCAATCAAGAAACTGCCTCCGCGTTCGTCGAAGCCTTCCGAGACGCTGCCGGAATCGGCCACCTTTCTCCGGAAAAGCAAGAGGAATTTGAGGAACTGGCGAGATCGGGCCTGTCCGAGCGATTCCCGGGCGGATTGCTAGCGTATCCACGCCAACTCGATTCCACCATTTATTATGCGATTGCGACAACGCCGGACGACTGGCGACGGCTTCGGCCACTACTCATGGCTTACGTAGGCCCTACGCTCACATCGTTCAAGGGATGGGCTGAGGCACTAGATCCAGGATTACCTGTTGAAGCATACCTGCGTTCTTGCGGAGAGCACGTCGTTACGCGCTTGCTTCCGGGTGTGAAAGGACTCGTTCCCCAAATGACCCGCCGCAGCCTCCTACGACTGGTCGCCACCGTTTCCAATGCGCCAGCAACGACGTATTCAAATCCGCCACCAACGAGCCGCCTCATCTCCCAATTCGTTGACTGCCTGAATGGCAATAACCGGATTGATGCGGAACGCATCTTGAAAGTGTGCCGCACAGAGCTGCGCCTCGACGCTCTTAATCTCTCGTTCTTGCGCATCCAGATGCTCGCGCATTTTAGAGACTGGCGGGGCGTGTGTGAGATGTCCGAGTTTTCGTCTCTTTGCTACACACGAAAACCTGCACCCGTCGCCACTGCGATGCTCGAGGCTCTCTATCAAGTTCACATGTCGCAGATTGACGGACCCAGTTGGATGGAAAAACAGCGGGAAGCGTGGCGAGATGGCGTATCCCAGTTTTCACGCCCGCTGCTCCGGCTTCCAATTCCAACAACGTGCACCTCGGGAGCCTTAAAGTTATATGCCTGGGATGCTTTAGAGGCTAACCCTCGTCGGTTGGAGGTCGAAGCTGCAATATGGACGTACCGAAATTTCATCGGCGAACTCGCGAACTCGCTCGAAGCGTGTGGAAGAACTGGAGCTGATGCTCCTCCCTCCCCTCCTCAATCGCAAGTAGCGCCAATTGTCGCTATTCAGCATGCCTTTGCCGCGGCGGAAGCCACCGATACACTCGCCGCGATTGGCGATGCACTCGCACGATTTGAACAACTTGATGCTGCGCATCGAAATGAACTGCTCAGTTCTGCCCCATTCAAGTCCATTTGGCAGTCACTTCAGAATGAGACGAATGGAACACGGCCACCGGCCAACTGGGGTGACTGGTTTCGATGTCTCCCAGACGACGAATTCACAAATGCGTTCGACTTTCTTAAGCGAGCCGTCACTGAATGGCCAGCATCCGCTCTAGTCGATACGGTCGAGATCAGCGACTTCGCCACAGCGCTGGGGGCTGTACAAGACGTCCCACCCGCCAGCGATCGGATCGCGGACGCCATTCCTCTTCTCACTGCGTGGGTAAGCGAGGACCCGCAGTTTCCCCGGCCCGCTATGTCGCCGATCTACGAGACATTGCTCTTTCACTTGATCGTCGGAGCGCGCCGCGCTCCTGCCGTCTACGACTCCTCTTCGCTTCTTATACACGCCCTTT
>CAZUJO010000648.1:0-1613 GCA_964619995.1 uncultured Leptospiraceae bacterium | reverse complement strand
CCAGATGGCCATCCACGTTCCTCTGTCGCCGAAAGCGCAGCTGGAATCCTGGCTGCTGATGCTTTCTCCGCACAACCTGCTGAACCCCGCCAACGGCGCTCCCGTTTGCGCGCCAACGCAGGATATGGTTCTTGGCATTTACATCCTCACATCGCAGCTTGCCGGCGATGTGGGCGAAGGAAAGGTCTTCTCGGACATTGACGAGATCATGTACGCAACTTCCGTCAACGCAGTCGGTCTGCGCGCGAAGGTTTCTGTTCTCCAGGGCGGAAAGATGCTGCAGACCACTCCAGGCCGCGTGCTCTTCAACGCAACGCTGCCGGAAGGCTACCCGTACGTAAACCGTCCGGTCTCTGACAAAGAAGTAAACCGCATCATCGCCGACGTTTATGACAAGTACGGCGTCGCAGCGGCCGTCTATATGCTCGACCGCATCAAGGAGCTCGGCTTCCACTATGCGACGATCTTTGCTCCGTCGATTTCAATCTCTGACATCCGCGTTTCTCCGAAAAAGGCTGACCTGATCAACACGGCGAACAAGGAAGTGGCAGAAGTTCAGAAGGCGCACAAAAACGGCGTCATCACGAACGACGAACGCTACAAGAAAGTCATCGAGATCTGGACGCGCACGAACGAACTGATTACAGAATCCATGTTCGCGGAACTGGAAAAGGATCAGCGCGGTTTCAATCCGATCTACATCATGGCTCAGTCGGGAGCCCGCGGTTCCAAACAGCAAATTCGTCAGCTCGCCGGTATGCGCGGTCTGATGGCGCGTCCGTCAGGCGAAATCATCGAACTGGCCATCCGTTCAAACTTCCGCGAAGGCCTCGGCGTTCTGGAGTTCTTCATCTCCACGCACGGCGCGCGCAAAGGTCTGGCTGACACGGCTTTGAAAACAGCCGATGCCGGTTACCTGACACGCCGCCTCGTCGATATTTCTCAGGACGTGATCATCACGGAAATCGACTGCGGCACCGAAAACGGAGTTCGTCTTCGCGCAGTGAAAGAAGGCGACAAGGTCATCGTTTCTATGGGTGACCGTGTATTCGGCCGCGTGGTTGCAGAAGACGTCTGCGATCCGGTTACATCCGTCGTAATCATGCCGAAGGGCACGCTCATCACAAAAGAGCACAGCGCGAAGATCAACAGCATGGGCATCGAAAGTGTGCTCATTCGTTCCGCCCTCACATGCGATACGCGCCACGGCCTCTGCACGAAATGCTACGGCATGGACCTCGCGCGCCTGAAGCCGGTAGAACTCGGCGAAGCGGTCGGAACGATCGCCGCCCAGTCCATCGGCCAGCCGGGAACACAGCTGACCATGCGTACGTTCCACGTCGGCGGTGTTGCGACGAACGTTCAGGTGAAAGAAAGCACTTACAAGCTTCCCTACGAAGCATTGCTGCTCGGAATCGGGGGCAAGCTCGTTACCAATGCGCAGAAGCAGCAGGTCTTCGTAAACCGCGGAAACCTGAATGCATGCCGCGTCAGCCAGGTCATGGATGCGTCCAAACTCATTGCCATGCGAGTTGAGAAAGGACAGCAGGTTGTTCCCGGTGAAATCATTGCCAGCGGTTACGCGGGCGAAGAGAAGTCGGTCACAGCCGAAT
>CAZUJO010000647.1:0-1618 GCA_964619995.1 uncultured Leptospiraceae bacterium | reverse complement strand
GGCTTACTGCCACCGCATTTGACGCGGCGAAATGTCTTTAGGTTCTCTGTCCGGGGAGGCAACAAGAATTTTCCCGGTGACGAAAAGCGCGTGAACCAACCGGACGCACAATCGCTCTAAGGCGGCCCGGAAACCTCGATCAAAAAGGGTCCGGGCCCCGTGATTCGCGGTCTTTTCGTTACGTCTCCTCTTCCGCCTCATCTTTGATTTTTGCATTCTGTCCCGGAGAAGGCCAGAAAATGAGCGCACTGGCTGCCGCTGTAAAGGCGAACGAGAAAACCGCTCCACTGCCCGGCGTTTCCGCAAAGAAGAGCCAGGCAGCTGCCGTTGCGATCACAGGCTCGAGCAGTTTGCCGAAGCTCATGATGTGCATGGGCATGCGCGAAAGCAGATAGGTGTAGATCGTATGACCCAGAAGCGTCGGAACGAGAATGTATCCGGCAATTCCAAGCCAGCTGTCATCGGGCCAGCCGGTGAGAGGAATCGACCGCGCTTCCGCCGAAACAAGAAACAGCACGCCCGCCGATGCATAGACGATCGGCGCAAATACTAGATTGTCTACATTGCGCCGGGCGGCATTGCCCGACAGGATGTAGCCCGAGAAGAACAACGCGGAGAGGACGGCAAATACATCGCCGATCACGGATTCGCGCGAGAAATCGGCGCGGTCCATCATTAGCACATAGACACCGCCGAGCGCGGCAGCGAACGCCAGCCAGGTTCTCACAGAAATGCGCGCGCGATGCAGGGCCCAGGCGCCCAGCGATGTGAATACGGGATTGACCGCGAACAGAACCACGCAGTTCGCCACCTTCGTATGCTGCACGGCAAAGATGTACGTCCACAGGTGCGCGAAGAAGAATCCTCCTGCAAGAACGCTCAAGCCCGCGGAACGCAGAGCAGGACGCGGACGAAGGAGCGCGAGAGGAAAGAGGAGCAGGGAAGCGCCCAGCATCCGCCAGAAGCCCACAACTTCCGGCGGCGCATTCGACAGCCGCGCGAAGATCGCCGCATGGGAAAGCGCTGCGATGGCGATCACGAAGAGGAGAACGTTCTGCACGCCAGAGGTTTTTCCGCACGGCCTCCGGCGCAAATAGATTTAATTCACCCGGCCGGTGCGAATCAGAAGCTTGCGCTCGCGCCGCCGCCGCCGAATGAACCGCCGGAACCGGATGCGCTCGATGTCCCTCCGGAAGAGTCGCGGCGGGAACCAGTAGAAACGCTCGAGGCTCCCCGGGCTGCGCCTCCGGCGGCAAAAACAAGCAGAGGTGCAAGTATGTAGAAGATGATGACCACCGTGAGAGACGGAGGTTCATTCTCGGGAAACAGAACGTAGTCAGCAATCCACATACTCGGAAGAAACGTGAGAGCAAAAAAGATGCCGGAAAGAGGAACTACAAAATGAAAGGGAGAAAGATACCAGGGGAGAAACTTGAATCCTTTCGATAGATAAATGCAGAGCAAGAACCAGGAGACCCCGAGCACAAGAGGCAGGAGAACTTTCGTCAGCCGCTGTGGAAACGGACGCGCCCGGAGCGCAGCTCGCATCGGGAAAAGGATCAGCAAATAGAGACCCAGCTGAGGCAGGCTCAAAAGAACCAGCGTGAACAGATAGAGC
>CAZUJO010000646.1:0-1622 GCA_964619995.1 uncultured Leptospiraceae bacterium | reverse complement strand
GTTCAAGCCTTCGTTCTGTATGGAATGCGGAACGCAGATTTCGCGCTGGTATCTGATTCCGGTTTTCGGGTATCTTCTTTCGCGTGCAAGATGCGCTTCCTGCGGCACTCGAATTTCGCCGAAGCACATTGCGGCCGAATTGTATCTCGCCCTCCTGCTCCCGATGCTGCTTTACTACGATCACACCTGGCCCGAGGCATTGTTCATCACGCTCTTCGCCGGGCAGCTCTACGTAAGCATCGTAACAGATTCAAGACACATGATTCTTGATCATGAGAACACAGCGTTCCTTTTTTTGTGGGCGGGATTGCTCACCTATGTTTCAGAAGGAGCCATGAGCCGTCTTGCCGGCGGCGCCGGAACGCTTCTGGTTTTCGCGGCTCTCTACGGCATAGCGCGCCTTGCGAAACGGGAAATGATGGGGTTCGGCGACATTCCTCTGGCTGCCGCGGTCGGCCTGTTCTTTGGATTTCCGGCCGTTCTCGTAGTCATTGCAGGCGGCGCTGCGGGAAGCGTGCTCTACAGCCTTCGCTCGCGAGACTCGCATCACACCTCGGCGCCTGCGCCGTTTGGCGCAGCGCTGGGTTTTTCCGTGCTCGCCTGCATTCCGCTCCAGATCTGGTTCGAAGCGTCGCTGCACTTTCGAGTTACGCGCTTCTTCGAATAGGAACTTGATTCCCGCGGCAGAAAGATTCCCGGGTCCGACCCGCCACGGACCTGAATCAACCCGAACCGTAAACGTAGTTCAGGCGCATGTATACGCCTGGATTGTCGGCAATGTAATTCACAAGGCGCGGCCGATCGATTGAGTAAACATCCAGGTCCGTCTCTGCGCGAAACGTCAGCGTGGAAGGAGATTCTTTCTGGAGGCAGAAGATCTCGCCGCAGAAGTCCCCTCGGCCGAGCTTTTCGACCACACGCCCGTTCGAAAGAACCTCAACCGTTCCGTGCTTGATGATGTAGGCTTCGTTGAAGGTCCGGCCCTGCTCGATCAAGTACGAACCCGCGCGGAAATTCTTCCGGTCGAGAATCAGTTCGAGCTGCGTTTTCTGCGCAGACGTAATGCCGCTCAGTATGCGGGAACCGGTGAGAACTTCCCAGGTGCCGGTCTTGCGAATCTCATTGAGCTGCGTGAACTTGTCGAGGAGGTCTGATCCCTTGATGAAATTCAAAAACCTTGATTTCTCAATGGTCAGGGCGATTACGTCGGTTTCCGCAATCACGTCCGCGGAACGCGGGCGCTCGAGAATGAGAGACGCTTCGCCGAAGTATTCGTAGCTTCCGTAGCGCTTGAAAACTCCGTCGCCCTCTTCTTCCTGTTCCATCCCTTCCACTTTCACGTTTCCGGACTGAATGATGTAGAACTTATCACCCGGCGTATTCTTGCGGATGATGTACTCGCCGCGTTTGAAATGCTCTTCTTCCACAAGGGTCAAAAACTCTTTCGACTTCGAAATAGGAAAGTTGCGGAAGATATCAATGTTGGAGAGAACATCGAGAAGGCGGTAGGCCTCTTCATGCTTCGGCGGAGTGATCGGAGGATAAACCGTATTTTCCATTCCGAACGTGGCCAGCGTCAGCTTCGTGTCTTTCGGCATGTCCTTCTTGGCAATGTGGTATAC
>CAZUJO010000645.1:0-1630 GCA_964619995.1 uncultured Leptospiraceae bacterium | reverse complement strand
CTTTGATCCTGAGCGCTCTTTTCTCAGGCGCAGCCTTCCTCTTTAAGGGACCAATCTTCCTGGTCTACACCGGGCTCTTTCTCGTGATCTGGGCAAGCATGCGTCTCTTCCGTTTTCGCACGGATCCTGTGCGCTTTCGCTACCCGTCCCATTTCTGGAAGATCGTGCGAACGGGGATTGTGTATTCGCTGGTTGCCTTGATCATTCCGGCAGTATGGGTGGCCGCTCTCTTCTCTTATGAAGACTACGTCGGAAAGGCCCTTCTCGCTTACTTCTTTATTGTAGAAAATGCAGGGAAGTTTGCGCAGGCAGATCAGTCTGAAGTGCGCATTCTGTTCGGCTGGGTCGTGTATACATTCCCCTGGACTGTTGTGGCGCTCGCCGGACTGTATTTCTCCGTGCGAAGCCGCTTTGCGTACGGCAAGCTGCAGATTGCAGGCAGACTGCTGCTCATGACGGTCATCGTCACAACCATCTTTCATCTCATTCCAAACCGCAAAGCTGCGTATTACGGAATTCCGTTCATGCCGCTTTTGTTCGCAGGAATTCCGATGATGCTCAGGGATCTGGTCGTTCTCGAGCGCTGGTCGCGGTTGAGCATTCTCCTTGTGTATCTGGTTATGCCCGTGCTTGCGGCCGCTGCCTATCTCGGGTCCGGTTCCTCGCTCGGGTTTACGCTTCTGGTGCCCGTTGTCGCGGGAATTGCGCTGGAGCAGATCGCAAGACGGAAGCCGGATTTTCTATCCGGGGCATTCCGTGATCTTCGGAGTCTGAAGATTCTCGGCGTCGTAGGAGTTCTCGTCATCCTCGTAATGCAGTTCGTTCTCTATCCTCTCCTGAATCGCGAAGTCATTCCGGTTCACATGTCAGAAAAGTTTTCGCGCAAGATGTGCGTGATCAGTTCTGAAAGCTGGGATGCGATGGATTTGAAAGCAATCGTGCCGAACGTTGACGTGCGCGTGGTCCCGCCGGGGAGCCCGGTGACCTGCATTGAGCCCGACCGCGCAGTCCTGTACGTGCCTGATTCGTCAAAATCGGAAGCTTTGTATTCGGATACGCTTGAGAAAGCCGGCTATCGTCTGGCCGACTCCTGGGTGATCTGGAAAAGGCAGCTGAACTTCTACGACATTATGGACTACTGGAAATCGGGCCCGCCTATTACTACCAGAGCATTGTACTATGAGAAGCATTAGATCGCGCAAAGCCCACCATCTCAGCCTGATTCCGTTCTACGTATTCTGTCTGGGCGTAGCGGTTCATGTGTCCATTTCTAGATTCAATTCGCCCGCAGACGCCGGCGCCTCTGACGGACCGGACTGCGAATTTATCTGCACAAAGTTTGCCGCATGTCTGTCCGAACGCTTTCCTCCGGAGCAGGTCAAGATGTATTCCTGGACGATTGCGGCCGGCTGCAGAACCGGCTGCGCGAAGCAGCGCAAGCGCCTGGGAGCCTGCTTTACGCAGGGCGCGGACTGCAACACGATTCAAGCCTGCATTGGCTCGAAACTCTAATCACCGGTTCGATCAACCGCGCGGATTGCCCGCCGATTCATCGATACATTGCGTCAATTTCTGCGGCGAAGTGTTCCTTGATCACGTTCCTCTTGAGTTTCAGCGTCCGTGTCATTTC
>CAZUJO010000644.1:0-1639 GCA_964619995.1 uncultured Leptospiraceae bacterium | reverse complement strand
AGTGTCGCATAACGTGGATCGGCGCCGCGCTCCGGAAAGGCTAAAAGCAGGAGCGAGAGCATTCCCGGAACAACCGCGCCCCATAGCTTTCCGCCGCGGGTCTCGATCCGATCGTCAATGCGGCGCAGGGCAGGCAGGATCAATGCAACCGCGAGAAAGAGATGGATCAACACGAAGAAGCGGTCTGGATATCCGGAAACGATGAAATGGTGGATTCCCGCCAGTACCGGTACCTGCACGATGCCTGAGATGCCGAATGCGAGAGCAGAGCGGTCAAAAGGGTCAAGGCCTTCGCGCAGGTGTTTCCAGAGAAGCGCTCCGGTGGCAAGAGCTCCGGCGGACGAAATGACCGCCAGCCAGTGGGAGGAGAGATGTCTGAGCACGACGACCAGGTTCGAGAGAATCTGTCGCCGGTCAAAGCCCGCCGCTGTGCGATGATCGTTATGAAAGAGCATCAGCGCCTGGTCGTGATAGTGCGACCTGAGAATCCACTCTAGAAAGAGTGCGAATGCGAAGATGCCGGCCGGGAACAGCGATCGCACGGGCGCCTGTCGCAGACTGGCCGGTCTCCACGTGAGTTCGACGGCAAGCCATACGAAAAGGATGATTGCGTTGAGCTGGCTTGCCCAGCATGCTAGAAAACAAAGAATCAGGCTCAGGGCTCCCTGCAAAGCAAGGCTGTGTGCGATCGGCTCATTCCGTTTCTGAATGAGAACGCGCAGGGAGATCATGGCAGCGAAGAGAACGGGCAGCTGCCAGGGAAAGAACTGAGCGATCTCGAATATATGCAGGCGAAACAGAGGAACAAGCGAGATCGACAGGATCCACACCTGGGCTGCGAGAGTTCGACGATTCGGGAAAAGAAGAGCGAATAACGGTAAGGACGCGAAAAACCAGACCATCATATAGAATTGCATGGATTCCGGAGACCACCGGAACCCTGGGGCGGGCGCGGATAAAGCGGCTGCGATCTGTTGAAAGATGCGCGCGAGCAGGAAGGGCAGTGAGCCGAATCGATCCTGTCCCCAGTAATATGTGTCAAACCAGCGCCAGTCCGATGCTCGGGCCATCAGGACAGGAATTGCGGAATCGGAATTAAAGAGCCGCACATGAGCGCTGTCCACGGAAAACGTCAGGAGGCACAGCAAGGCTGCCGCGATCGATGTGCCGATTGAAATCCATTGAGACAAAAACGACCGTTCCGGGGGATAATCGCTTTCCCTTCTCCATCGAAGACGCATTTCAGGCCATGAAGTCATTCTTTCGCATCCTCCGAAAGGCTTTTCTCGCGCTCGCGGCTCTTTGCGTGGCGATCGTCGCAGTCCTGTGGACCGTGAAATTCTTCTCAGATCGCCGGGTGGAGCGAGAGACCGCAACGCCTCCGGAGGGGATCACCCTGCTTGAGCCGGTTACGATCGGAGGTGTGAAGCAGTGGATCCTCGTGCGGGGAATGAACAAAGACAATCCAATTGTTCTTTTTATTCACGGTGGTCCGGGTTCGGCCCAGATGTTTATGGCGCGTCAGATGGATCAGGAGTTGATCCGCGATTTCGTTGTGGTTCAATGGGATCAGCGGGGCGCCGGCAAGTCCTATTCGCCGTTTATTCCAGCAGAATCGTACAATCGGGACCAGTACCTG
>CAZUJO010000643.1:0-1647 GCA_964619995.1 uncultured Leptospiraceae bacterium | reverse complement strand
TATGTCGATTTCGTCCGGGAAATCTTCGAACGCGAAGAAAGCCTGCTCCACGCGAACACGAAGGCGGCAAAACCAGGAAGCACAAGAGCGCGAAAGACGGCGAAAAAATCCGCTTCAAAGAAGAGTGTGAAGCTCGGGCGGAAGGTGAGCGAGCGTGTTAATCGCCGCGGGAGATAAACCGCCGTTGCGCCCCGGCAAAAACACGCTGAGCGATGTATTGTAGAGATAGCGCATCCAGTCCAGCTGCCGGCTCCTTTCCCAGCCCAGGAAATGGCTGATCATGACAGAAAGCGGCGTGCCTGAGCTGAAAACGAAGATGGTCCCATTGCCGCGCGACTCCTCGATCATGCGCGCGAATGCCTTCACCCTTTCTTCGAATTCCAGGTAGCTCTCCATTTGCGGCGGTGTTTCCCCGCTGACCCAGGCCTCAAAGATCCTTTCTGTCAGTTTCAAAAAGAGCATCATGCTGCGCTTCTGGCCTTTCCGCCGCACGGCCGCATAACGTTCCAGGTCTTCGGCAAATTCCATTTCGCGCGCTGCAAGCATCTGTGCCATGGCTCCCCAGAATTCAGGCGTGAACTCGTTGAGCGCGCGGGTCTCGACGCGCGCGGCCGACACTCGACTCAGGAGATGATCGGCCGTTTCTTTCTGGCGCCGCATGGTTCCGTGGTACACGGTATCGGGGCGAACTCCCGCTGAAACAACGTAATCCGCGAGCAGTTCAGCCTGGCGGTGGCCTGCATCCGTCAGGCGGTCATACACTTCGCCTGTAGAGTCGGCACGCCCGTGGCGCACAAGATAGATGCCTCCCACTATTCCGTTCCGAATCGCGGATTGGAAACCGACAGCTTTTCGAGGAGCATCTGCTTTACGAGCTCCTTGTGCACGGACGGATCGCCCTTTCTGAGGCGGATTTCTTCGGAGAGCTTCCCGTTCAAATCACGGGCAAGAGCCATTTTTTCGGCTACGCTTTCCGGACGCGGGCGGCTGTCTTTGAAATGCGACAGCAGCCGTCCGATCTCGGCGTTTAACAGCGGTTCTGCGCCCCGCAACTCACGCGAAACCACACCGAGCATGTTCCAGCTTACGAGTGTCTTGTACGCGAGCGCGTCTTTCTCTTTGACCACGGGAAGGACGTCCTTCATGAGAAAGTCTGCGATCGCGTCCAGGAGCGATGCTGCGTCCGGTCTATCCTGCATTTTCCATCAACCTCAAGGCTTCAAATTCCATCTCACAGCTGCGCCGTCCAATGGAGGCCAGCTCAATTCCTTTGTCCATGCCGGAGAGATGCCGCTCTGCCTGTCCGGCAGATCCGCAGGCCCATCTTGCATTTCCCATCACTTCCCAGTAGAGCACCTTCGCAGGATCGAGGCGTACGCCGGACGATTTCGCGTACTCCGCATAAAAAGTCTCCCGGTCTGTGAAACCGCCGACCTCTTTGTTCAGCTTGCCGAACCGCCAGTCTTTCATGCAGAGCCAGCTGACGTCTTCGTGCCGGTCCCCCCAGTGCGCGAACTCCCAGTCCATGACTCCTTTCAGCCCGTCGGGAGCGATCATGAAGTTGCCTGTGCGGAAGTCGCCGTGAACGAGCACAGGCTCATCCGTTTCCGGCGCATGATCCTCAAGCCAGTTCAGAATGAATTCGAG
>CAZUJO010000642.1:0-1653 GCA_964619995.1 uncultured Leptospiraceae bacterium | reverse complement strand
GCGGTTAGGATACCGGATTTTCATTCCGGGCACACGGGTTCGATTCCCGTACGGGGTACATTCCTTCCCTCCAAAAATTCACCATTCTTGACAACTTTCCGGGCACAGTGCTCTTCAGGTTGGTTTGCGCTTTCTCCCTGGCCTCATCCTCATCGTATGCTGTAACGCGCTCGCCGCAAAGCCCATCGCGGTTGCCGGCGGCTGGGAGTATTTGTGGGAAGCAGCTCCGTCGAGCGCGAACCCGGATCCTCTGAAGGCGCAGGCGAGCATTCTCGCAGGTGAGGGTTTGTTTCATCAGGTTGACCGGCCCTCGCAGCTTCCGAATCGATCAGGCAACATTGTCTGGCTCAGGCATTCGTTTGATTCATCGAACGGCAGAACGATCTACATCGCAAACGTATCGCAGCTCATTGAAGTCTACGCCGGCGGACAGCAGATCTACTCGCATGGAGCCATTTCGCCTGGCGCGAGACTTCCGTATCTGGGCAATCCGTTTCACATGATCGATCTGCCCGAGCATTTCGCGGGACCGGTTTACTTTCGCGTATATTCAGCGGGCGAAGTGATCGGCCTTCGCGGAATCATTTCGCAGGGCGAGCGAAGCGATCACATTGTCGCTCTGTTTCAAGCGGACCTTGCCCGGCTGATCCTCGGCTCGAGTTTCATTCTTCTCGCCATGGCGGCGTTTGTGCTCGGCATCGTTGACCGCGGACTTGCGCACGCTGCGTTTGCTTTCTTTTCGTTTTCGGTCGGCGTGTTTGTGGTGACGACGACTCGCATCAAACATCTGACTGCGGTGGAACCCCTCGTCTGGTCCTACATCAACATGGCGTCGATCGTGTGCACGCCGCTGTCCTTTGCGCTTTTTATTCGAACCATATTCCGTTTAACAGGAATCTGGCGGCGTGTCGTGGATTACTCATCCCGCGCGGTCGGGGCGCTTCTTGTTTCCGGAATTCTTCTGAGCTTCCTGGGTTTCACGCAAATCATAGACTTTCTTGCTCCCTTCAATCTTGGCTCGCTGGGGGCGGGCATGGTCTGCGTTGGGGTTGTGATTCGCGAAGCGTGGAAGGGAAACAAGGATGCCCGGATCATGCTCTGGGGCGCCGCCGTGATGGGCGTGGCGGCCGGCCACGACATAGCGCTTGAATCGCTGGGAGTGTTTGCTTCAACCGGGATCTGGCTTCACTGGGGAATGCTCGCCTTTGTTCTGACGCTGGCCTACACAGTCCGGGAACGTTATGTGGCATTCTACGGAAGATATCAGAAAGTATCCGCAGAGCTGGCCCTGGCTCGAAAGATCCAGGCATCTCTGCTTCCCGAAAGCTCCCCGATTGAAGAAAAATGCAGCATCAGCATTTTGTTTTCTCCAGCGGAGACGGTGGGAGGGGATCTCTACGAATTTCATCAAATCCGAGGCAAATCGATTTCATTCTTTCTCGGAGACGTGTCCGGTCACGGCGTGCCGGCCGCCATCCTTTCGTCGATGGTGAAGGCTGCCGTCAGCATCCAGTTTTCGGAAGGACGACTTTCTCCGAATATTTTTCTTTCGAGTGTCAACGAATTTCTATGCCGTCAGCTGAAGGGCAACTTCGTGACCGCCTTCTACGGTCATATTGATCTTGTGAATATGAAAATGGCATTCGGTACGGC
>CAZUJO010000641.1:0-1657 GCA_964619995.1 uncultured Leptospiraceae bacterium | reverse complement strand
AATCCATCCCGACGTTCCCGGCCACGATTCAGCGGGTGCTGCAGCTCTGTGATGCGCAGTCTTCCGGCCCCAGAGCGCTTGTAAGCGAAATTGAGCAGGACCCGTCGCTTGCAGCGAGCATACTGCGCCTTGCAAATTCAGGCGGCTTTGTGACGGGCGGCCGCATAGATACGGTAGCGCGCGCGGTTGGAATTCTAGGAACCAATAACATTCGCAGTCTCGCGATCGCGCATTCCGCCCGGCAGATTCTGGAAAAGAATTTCCGAACCTTCGGCGACTTCTGGTCGCACGCCGCGAAGTGCGCCCTCTACAGCAGGCTCATCGCGGAAGAGACCGGGCACAAACGCGGGGCCGACGCTGCGTTCCTCGGCGGACTTCTGCACGACATCGGCAAGATTCTCCTGTATTCGCTTGAGCCCGAGGAGATCGAAGAGATGCGCGGGATTGACGTGCGCGGTGGACGCATGTCGAGCGCGGTTCTTGAGGAAATCACGCTCGGACTTTCCCATGCCGAAGTCGGCGCGCGCCTTGCGCGCAAGTGGAACTTCAGCGAAGGTCTTCGCGAGATCATTCACAACCATCATTCGCCGTTTGCGGCGGCCTGGGAACATCGTGTGCCGGTCAGCATTGTTCACATCGCCGACGGGTTCGTAACGGCGGAACAGACGCGCGGATCCTTTGTGTATTTTGATGTGGTTGCCCAGAGCACGCTCGGGATTCAGTCTTCGCGCGATCTTGGTGAATTGCACAAGAAGATCAAGGCGAAGGCCGAATCGTCGAACATGAAGGCCTGAGAATGGCGCCGCAGGGCGGCGCCTTTGAAATCAGGAGGCGCGAAAAGGGGCCGCCAGCACCTGGAGCAGTTCATTTGAATCAGGGTATTCCGACGGATCATCCACGCCCAGTCGCTCAGGAACGGATCCCGGCTTGTAGTAGAACGTGCCGAACAGAATATCCCAGATTGCAAGCGTATTGCCGAAGTTTATTGGCGGAAGCGTGCTGTGATGATACCTGTGCGTTTCGGCGCCCATAAAGACGTAGTTGAAGATTCCCGCCCGCAGATCGAGGTTTACATGCGAGACCAGGCTCTGTAGATCCTGGAGCATGGTAGCTGCAAGAGCGGCTTCCGGACTGATCCCGAGAAGGATCAAAGGGATCTGCAAAATCAGAGCGCTGACAAACGCATTGATCGGATGAAAGACTGCGTGCATGACAACGTACACCCGGTCTGGCAGATGGTGCGCCATGTGAACGCGCCACAGAAATCGTCCTACGCGGCCCTGGCCGGAGTGACTCAGCCTGTGATACCAGTATTGAAAGAATTCGAAAACGAGCAGGAAGGCGGCGGCCGAAAGAACAAACGGAATATCGGCGAGAAGGCCTCGATGATGCTGCGCATAGTAAATCCCGAACATACCGGCCGCGAATCGCGTCAGTGCGATGACCGGCGCATCGATGGCGAGGTATTTCAAATCGCGGAGGAAGCTTCTGCCCGTCATTGCCCACCGGTCCGCGAGCGGAAAGATCCGCTCAAAGAGCATCAGAAGCAGGATCACGGCCAATGTAACGACCCCGTAAACGGTCTTGTAATCCCATCGGAAATGAACAGCCAGGCCCACGGCTGCCGTTACCGACAGGAGCAGCGCGGGGTAGAGAC
>CAZUJO010000640.1:0-1657 GCA_964619995.1 uncultured Leptospiraceae bacterium | reverse complement strand
CAGATCGTTCGGGGTTCGTGTGGAGACGGTGGATCGCTACAGGCTTGATTCCACGTTTGAAAAGCGGGGAGATCATGCGGCAGAGGTGCGCTTTCGCGTTGGAAAGGATCGATCCGGCAATTTCGTCAAAGAAAAGCCAGAGTTTGAGGACCTCTCCTGATTTGCTTCTTGAAGTCTGAGGTTTGACATGGCCCTGCCGGTGCGCGAATACTTCTATAAGATCGACGCGCGGGGCCGAGTTTACCACGACGGGGTTGAGATTGCCGATCCGCGATTTCTGAAATTCTTTCTCGAGCGCATAACACCGAACACATCCGGTTTGCACGCCGACTATCCTTACGTCTCGCCATGCGCGGGAGAGATGAATTACATTCGCTCTGACCTGACTCCGATTGTGTTCCAAAGCCTGAAAGACGATCGCATGTTCTATGGTCCGGACCTTTTCGTCCCGTTTGAGCCCGACGTCCTTCGCTTTTCTGAAAGCGGGTTGTTTCATCCTGCACCTGCTTGCGGATTCGCAGCGCTTTCCGGATCCCTTGCGATGGAACTTTCGCGTTGCATCGAGCCCTGGGGCGATTACTTCGCGCTTCGCGAATCATCGTCAGAACCGATCCACGTCATCGAGCCGCTTGTGTTGCCGAAGAATCTCGTAGTGCTGCGATCGGATCCGAATGGCGCATGCTTTGGATGCGGCGGCGGAAACCCGGTCGGCCTGGGTCTGCCGTTCTTGTTTGACATGGACCGGGTCGAGGCGCGCGGCTGGTTTAGCGCGCCATCATGGATGGCAGGGCATCCTTCGTGGATGCACGGTGGATTTGTAAGTCTCCTGCTCGATGAGGTTGCCGCGAAAATTCTTCGGGGTCTGAACAAGAAAGGCGCTACGGTCAACCTCGCAGTTTCTTTTCACAAACCCTGCCCGATTGGTGCGGAGCTCGAACTGAAGTCGCGCCTTCTCGATGTAGAGGGCCGAAAGATTCGAATCGAGGCCGAGATCTATTCCGGGGATACTCGGTGTGCTTCGGCCGAAGCTCTTTTCATAGAGATATTGAACGCTTCTTGAATCACGCGAGCGGCGCGGTCTGCGATTTCATCGGGGGACCGGTTCGCATCGAGACGCTCGCATGCGGGCAGGATGTCTTGATAGTTTCTATAGATTCGATTGAGCTCGGCCGCTGTCTCAAATAATTCCAGATCTGTGCGGCTTCGCCTCAATCGGTCCAGTGCAGCCTCAGGCGCCAGTTCCAGATACAGGAGAACGTCCGGCTCGCAGAACCATTGCCGCTGCTCCAGCATGATTTGCCGGGCCGACTTGTTCCCCTGGCCGCCCTGGTAAGCCGCAGTGGAATAGAAATATCTGTCCAAAAGAACGATCTTGCCTGCTTCGAGCGCCGGAAGCACGTTTTCGCGGGCATTGATTTTGCGGTCCTCTGTAAACAGCTCCAGCCACCTTTCCTGAGAAAGGATCGAATGCCCGCCCAGGTGGCGGCGGATTTCAAGCCCGCTCGGAAGCTTTGTGGGTTCGCAGAAAGTAACGACAGGCAGGCTGCTGAGGCGCGCCTGCAGAGCGGAGAGCAGCGTGCTTTTGCCAGAACCGTCGATCCCCTCAATCACAACAAATAGGCCGTTCGCGGGACGGGAAAACGCCTGGGACACAGGC
>CAZUJO010000639.1:1400-1662 GCA_964619995.1 uncultured Leptospiraceae bacterium | reverse complement strand
CTATCAGACCGACTACAGAGGTAAGATCTATCCGCCCATGAAGGAACTCACGTCGCTCCTGCGCGACAATGGTTTTGAAGTGTGGGTCATCACGGCCAGCCCCGAGCCCCTGTACCAGTCCTTCCTGAGCGAAGAACTCTCCATTCCTCCTACGAACGTCGTCGGTGTCAAAGCCGTGATCCATGGCGGAATCATTACAGACAAAATCGTAGAGCCCGTTCCTCAGGACGAAGGCAAGAAGGAAGCAGTTGAAACGTTCGTG
>CAZUJO010000639.1:0-1390 GCA_964619995.1 uncultured Leptospiraceae bacterium | reverse complement strand
GGTAACAGCCGCGGCGATCGCGAGATGATTGAAACGAGCGTCGGCATCCGCATGATTATCAATCCGGACGACCACGTGGAAGCCGGCGAAAAAGAATCCATCGCGGATTACGCACGCCGACAGAAATGGCTCATCGAAAAAATCAACGACGTCGAAGAATCGGGATTCCCTGCCGTTTCATCCCGTGATTACGGAATTCGAAAGAACAAGGCGCACCCGGTCCCCTGATTCACAGATTCGCGCGAAAGAACTCGACGGCCCGCTTTTCCGCTTCCGCCGAGTTATCGTTCCAGATATGTTCGTGGTTTGCGCAGGGCGCGAGCCACAGGCTCTTTGGATCATGCGCAGCCGCCATCAGGCGCTTCGCATGCGAAGGCTCCACATAATCGTCGCGGTCGCAGTGAAAAATCGCAACCGGCCGCGGACTGATGCTGCCGATGACTGCCTCGGGCCGAACGTCCTCCAGAACAATCCCCGCCCTGTGATCGATGATAAAGAGAACGATGGGGAAAAGGGGATAGTACGGAAGATGGTAGTCCCGCGCCGCTGCTTCCGTCAGCTCATCGACCGCGCTCGCATAACCGCTGCTAAAGATCCCGGCCTGAATTCGCGAATCGTTTGCCATAGACAGGATGCTCGTCGCCGCTCCCATCGAGAATCCGAAAACGCCGATCTTCTTCTGACCCCGATCTTTTTCAAGAAATCCCACAGCATTCAAAACGTCTCTGGATTCGAGGTAACCCATGGTGGCGGAAGCGCCGTCGTTTCGGCGGAGGTCCAGGAGCAATAGATTGTATCCCGCCGCATGAAGCGCTTTTGCGTACCGAAGGCCTTCGTTCTTCATTCCGCCGTGGCCGTGAACCATGACGATTGCTTTCTGCGAACCTTGCGCCGGAACATACCAGCTTTTCATCGGAAGACCATCTGCGGTGGGGATGACGACGTCTTCGAATTTCAGCCCCAGCTCTTCTGGAGTGCCGCAGTAGACATGATGATCCTTCCGGCAGTGAACTCCCGGATAAAGAACGAGGCTTGAGAAGTACCATCCGGCGCCCAGCAAAAGGAGAGCAACAACAGCAACGGAGATAAGAAAGAAGCGCGCCTTTGAATTCATGACCGCAGGCGAGCATACCTCCCGGAGTCGGCAAATGGAATTTCGTTAGTCCAGGGCGCGCAGTTCCCGGTGCAGGGCGCGAAAGCGATGAGCGAGGACACGGACCAGGTTTTCGTAGAATTTGCCCCCGAGGACTGGGTCCTGATTTACGAGATCATCAAATCGGCTGCGGGACAGACTGAATACATCGCAGTCTGTTTCCGCAATGGCGTCGGCCGAGCGCACCTCGATCGCGTCCCCGGCTTCTCCTACGACGCGCTCTGGTGGGAGCGCAAC
>CAZUJO010000638.1:0-1664 GCA_964619995.1 uncultured Leptospiraceae bacterium | reverse complement strand
ACGCATCAGCGACCGCGCCGGAAAGTACAATGTGTTTGCGCTCGGGTCGATTCTGACCATGATCATGGTCGCCGTGTATACAAGCCGCGGGATCACGCCGTTCTGGATCGTCCTTGTGTTGAACGTGCTTTTGTTCGCGGGCATCTCTTCGCGCATGATTGCGTCGATGGCGCTCATGTCCGCCGTTCCGGAGGGACATGACCGCGGAGCTTTCATGAGCATCAACTCCTCTGTGCAGCAGATTTCGGGCGGCATTGCATCTGCCATTGCAGGATTGATTGTAGTTCAGACACAATCAGGGTTCCTGGAACATTACGAAATTCTTGGAATGGTAGTGATTGGAGCGATCGCGGCCACAATCGGGATGATGTATTTCATCCATCTTCAGGTGAGCGCGAAGCATCATTCCAGAGGAATCTGAATCGTATTTCGCAGACGCCCCGTTCATGCATGTTGCAGCCGGACGGGGCGTTTTCAACTGTGTATTGCACGCCGAAAACCTCAAGCCACGCGAAGACCCGCTCGACGATTCCGCACTGATACTGATCAATCAGACCGGATCGTTTCATTGCGTTTGACCTCATCGTAGGTCCGCACGGTCCTGATTCTGAGAAGCTTTTTCAGTCGTTTAGCCTCGACGGCGGCCATGGAACGGGCCGCTTCTCGATTCACCAGATTGGTCTTCTCCATCCCGAATTCTCGGGCGCATAACGTCACCCACATGGCATCGTGGGTGATCCAGTTCGCGCTCAGGAACTCACGAAGTTCTTCTTTCTCGATTTCGCCGTAATGCAGCATGGGGCACCGCCTTTCCCGGCTAACGTAGACCAGCCCGTCCGGTTTTACAGCCTTTTACACATCCTTGACGCGGTACGTGAATGAACTTGCCAGGCCACGGAACCGATCTTTCTTTTGAGAAGGCGTGAGTATGTTTGTGAGGCTGACCATCGCTTTGTTTGCTGCTCTTGCCGCAGGCTCCTGCGCGAAGTACAACGCGCTGACAGGGAACCTGTGGCCGCTCCTTCTGCGCAGCACGAACGCTGCCGTTGCCGCATCGGGGCCTGTTGTTGTTGGGGGAACGGTCATTAACCCGCTCGTGTTCAGCGGATCGCCTGCAATTCTGACCGTTGCGGGCAGTCCGCCTCCGACGGCCAGTTCGGGAAACGTGGACGCAACGGGGACCAGCGCACGGTTCAACCTGCCGGACGGCATTGCAACCGACGGCGTGAATCTTTACATTTCCGATGATGGGAACACCCAGGTGCGCAAGATGGTTATCGCAACCGGGGTGGTTACCACTCAGGTCACCGGAGTCAACGGACTCTCGGGCATGACCACAGACGGAAGCAATCTGTATTACACCGCGAATCACCAAATCTGGAAGCTTGCGCTGAGCACAAATTCGCAGACGATGATCGCAGGCGGGTTTGGGAATTTGCAGGGAATCACGACAGACGGATCGAATGTCTATTTTGCCGATCAGTCGAACAATCTTCTCATAAAAGTGAATGTGTCGAGCGGCTCAACGATCTGGTCGGTTGCGGTGAATTCTCCCTATGGAGTCACAACCAATGGTTCCGCCGTGTTCGCGGTTTCTTCCGGCAGTCCGCATTCGCTGCTCAGCTTCGACACCCAGATCAAAGCCGCGGGCATTTTCTTTCCGC
>CAZUJO010000637.1:0-1676 GCA_964619995.1 uncultured Leptospiraceae bacterium | reverse complement strand
CCTCATCCCTGAAGCGATTCATTGCGGGCACGCCGCCGTCTGTTGCTGATTTCACGTACGCAATCATCGTCTCCATTTCATCGAATGCGAGGCGAGTTTCGAAGCTCAGGATGCGAGTGCCCAACGTGTCCTCATCGGGTGCCAGGAAATCCGAATGGGTCCAAAGGCTTCCGCGCCAGGAACTCGCTTTGACTTCGCACTGACCGGGTCCCTCGGCTTCAGCACCCCGCAGTTTCTCGACCGCCACGGTCTCTTCCCCGTAGCCGCATTCGCTTCTTTGGATGAGGCGGTTCAGAGCTGCCGTCTCCCCGGCTATGAATTGTGGCCAGGCTCGGCGCATCGAGTGCTCGGAGCGGCATACAAGTGCTCCTTTCCGCAGGTTCACAGCGAGGGCAGGCACGGCAAACAGGACACACAACGCCAGAACAACAGGTTTCATATGGGCGGCTCCTTTGTTTACGGGACGATTCCTCTTGCTACGCTTCATACGCTCTTTGCGGGTGTTGGCTTCGGCGTGGCATCAATAAGGATGGATTCAATCCTACTGTCCGCCGGGTCTTCCCTGGTTTGTTCTGCTTTGAGAAACGCGCGGCGCAAAGCCTCAGTGCCCCGATCCTTTATGTGGATCACCACAAGGAATCCGGTGGCCTGGGGAATGATGTTCAGATACTTGCGAAGCTGTGCGCGCGCATGTCTGATTCGTTTGTACTTGGTGAGCTTGAGTTCAATGATTGCAGTGTCCCTACCGTTTGTCAGGAGAAAATCAGGCTCGGCCTTGCCGATGTCGGGCTCCCTAATTAGGTCCGCGCCGCGGGTTGCTGCAAGGTGCTTCCCCAGACGCCAGAACATGTCTTGCGCGCAATTTTCGTTTCTTGTTTGCTCGCCGTTGTACAATGCAGCCCAGTCGCCGGCGTGCTCGATGCCTCGCGCGAAGATGGAAACAAGGGCTTTTGCCATTTCCGGAATGCCGTTTGGGACAACAGTGTTCTGGTTTTGCTCAACCAGCTTCCGACCGGCAGGATGTCCCGCGATGATGCCCTGTTGGTCTTTCACCGGGTCGTACCCTATTCCTGCCATCCCCTTCAGATTTTGTATGAGCTGGCGCAACCGTTTGGTTTCTTGAATCAACAAATCGATACTGGCTTGTTTTCGCTCGTCAGACGATTGTTTCTTGCTACGCGCCACAGCTGGCACAAGAATCCTGCGGATGTCAGACGTGAGCTGCGCAATATCGGCGCGCGCGGAATCAAAAGAGGATAGGACGGCGTGCGGTATCAGGTGTACCTCGGCCGGGGCTCCCGCCGCAGTGGTTGCGAAGGGATGGGCCGGGAGGAATCCATCCTTCCATTTGAATCGCGCGCGCTTCAGACCCGCTTCCCGAAACACTCGCACGGAATAGTTGCGAATGTCCGGGAGCGCAATTGTGGCAATGAGATCGCTCACGCGATCTGGCCCGAGATGCGGTGCGAGCCAGGCGGCGACTTCAAATGTCTCCGGATCGTCTACTCCGGCCCTGACCATCCGCTGGACGGTGCGAAGGAGATGCTCCTTGATCCAGTTGGTGTTTGATCGCTCACCCGCTGTGCCGTGCTTGGAATGACCGAGGCAAAGCCCTTCTGCCTCACCGTATTTGAAAACCGACGTGGCATCCAGGAACGCTTTCTCCTGGTACGCTC
>CAZUJO010000636.1:1458-1677 GCA_964619995.1 uncultured Leptospiraceae bacterium | reverse complement strand
GGCCACGGTTGTGGTAAGACAATCCGCGCCCTGACCGCCGTACTGCTCGGGAAAACAGAGACCGAGGAGGCCAAAGGACCCCATTTTTCTCCAGATGCCCGAATCCCAGATCTCATCACGGTCGCGCTCCTCGGCAGTCGGCCGCACATGCTCGGCGGCAAATTGCCGGACCGATTCGCGAAACTCGACAAGCTCCGGGGGCAGTGAAAAGTCCATAGC
>CAZUJO010000636.1:0-1448 GCA_964619995.1 uncultured Leptospiraceae bacterium | reverse complement strand
GCCATGCTTTTTCGATGGAGCACTGAGAGTTTTTCTCCGTATTATAAGACATCCGGCCCTATGAAGTTGCTCCTGCTTACCGGCATCCAGGAAGAGCTGTTTCCGCTCATGAAGGAGTTTCGCCTCACCTTTCGGGAGCCGGGCTGCTACCAATCGCAGTTGTATCCGGAACTGTTCGCCGCTACCATGGGACCCGGGCTCAAGAAACGCCGCGAGATTCGGGACCTGCTAAAGGAGATTATTCCGGATGTTGTCGTGAATGCCGGGCTCGTTGGGAAATTGCTGGATGATCCGTTGCCTGCGCCAGGAGACCTGGCCAGGATTTCGAGCGTAATTGAGGGGGAGACTCATCTGGTCTTTCCCGTTCAGCCGCACGGCGCTTCTCTCGTCACCATCCGAAAGCCTGTCTTTGAACCTCGTGAGAAATTCATTCTGGCCCGCGATTACCGCGCGGCCTACTGCGACATGGAGGCATCGCGCCTTCTGCAGCTGCTCCGAGAGATTGATGAAGTGCGGGACGATACGGCTCTCGTCTTTTGCAAGGTAGTCGGAGACACACCGGAGCAGTTCGACCTATTCCAGCACGAAGAGCTGGTCCGCGGATGGCACAGGCAGGGTCTGTTCGGCAAGATGATTACCGGACTGAAATTTCCGGGCGGTCCGCTCCGGATGCGGCGGCTCCTGCGCCTCAAAGAAGACGCCCTGGACGGACTGGCTGCGCACACAAGACGAACCGTGAAAGCACTTCTCGCCGGAGAGAACCCGGACAAACTGGGCGCAATCTACGCGCCTGCCTGATTATGGTAATCCTGTCTGTCATCCTGGGCCTCGCCATTGGCGGAGTCGCCGCATACTACCTTCTGTTCACGGACAGACGAGATGTTTACGAACGCGCTCTCAATATGGCCGCGGAGGGTCACTTTGTCGACGCGCGCGGCCTGATTCGCGCGCGCATCGAAAGCCAGCCGGACAATGCCCTGGGCCACTACACCATGGCGAGAGTGTATGCTCTGGAAGGAAAGACTGAGGATGAGAAGCGGCATCTCATGGACGTCCGCCGGATCAACATGTACGGCGCCGATGTTCATCCGGTCAATGTGCTCAATCGCATCGGCGACATTGAGTATCAGGATGGCGACTATCGTGCCAGCATCGACGCATACCTCGCGACCCTCCAGTTCTCGCCGCAAAACGAAGAAGCCCTGGCGCGCGTAGCGTTTCTCGTTGCAGGTCGTTCCAAGTTTGACATCGCAGAAAGGTATTTTCGCACGCTTTGCCGTATTGCGCCGAACACGGTAGAATATCGCATCGCGCGGGGTGTTGTGCTTGCCATGCTGAAGTCCAAAGACGCTGCGCGCGAGTTTGAAACGGCGTCTGCACTTGCGCCGAATGATCCAACGCCCGGATTCTTCCAGGCCTTCCAGCATTATCGCCAGCGAGAATTCGAC
>CAZUJO010000635.1:525-1681 GCA_964619995.1 uncultured Leptospiraceae bacterium | reverse complement strand
GCCCGAAAAACGCACACTCGAAGGCGTCCAACTGCGGTTTCCAGGTTGAAAGAACGTTCAGTTTCCGCTTTTCGTATCTGCCCCTTCGGCAACGGTTTCTTCGGCTACCGGATTAGCGGGCAAATCGGCGGGCAAGTCGGGAATCAGCCGGGCGATGTCCAGATTCTTTGCCTGCAGGGCGATTTTCAAGGCAGTCTGCCCCTGATGATTTTTGAGAGAGACATCCGCCTTCCTCGCCAACAGCTGCCGAACGATGTCGATGTGGCCATTCCGGCAGGCGATCATGAGAGCAGACTGGCCGTTGTCGCTTTGTGCATCAACATGGGCCCCGTTTTCCAGCAGGGTTTGCAGAACGTCCGTGTGGCCGTTGAATGCGGCGTAGGCCAGCGGAGACCAGCCCGATTTCGGATTGATTTCACTCCCGGCCCGGATGAGCTTTTTAACAGCCTCCGTGCGGCCGGCCAGTGCCGCCAGCATCAGTGCTGTATCGCCATACTTATTCTTTTTCAATGTATTAGCGTTACTTCTTAACAAAAAATCTAGAAGTTCCTCCTGACCATTCCGGGCGGCCATCATCAGCAAGGTGTTGCCGGCACGGTCTGTGGTGTTCACATCCATCCCCATTTCCAGAAGGCGCAAGACCTTGGGCGCATCGTTCTGGTCCATCGCCCGGATCATGTCATCGTAAGCCCCTGCCTTGGCCGGCATGGGCAAACTCAGGGCGAGCAAAAGACAAGCGGCTCGTGCCGCTGCCTTGAACGGGAAATGCCCCGGGACAGAAATATGGCTCATTCGCAGACTCTCCGTGCAGAAGAAAACAGCCGGAAAAAATTGTCGGTACTCGCCTGTCCAACCTCTTCCGGACGGAGACCACGCAGCCGGGCAATTTCTTCGGCCACATGAACGACATAAGCCGGTTCGTTCATTTTTCCACGATAAGGAACCGGCGCAAGATAGGGTGAATCGGTCTCGATGAGCAGACGGTCCAGCGGAACATACCGGGCGACTTCCTTGAGTTCCACGGCATTCTTGAAAGTCACGATGCCGGAAAAGGATATATAAAAGCCCATCTCCAGAGCCTGCGCGGCCACGGCACGGGATTCGGTGAAACAATGCATGACCCCTCCTCGAGGGGAGAGTCCGACGCTTCGAATGG
>CAZUJO010000635.1:0-515 GCA_964619995.1 uncultured Leptospiraceae bacterium | reverse complement strand
ACCCCGCCGGCTTTGTCGGCCGATTCTTCACACATCAGCCGCAAGGTGTCTTCCGCAGACGATCTCGTGTGAATAATCAGCGGCTTGCCGCATTTGATGGCCGCCCGGATGTGTGTGCGGAAGCGTTCGCGCTGCCATTCGAGGTCGCCGGTCAGCCGGTAATAATCCAGCCCGGTTTCACCGATGGCCACCACTTTGGGGTGTTTTGCCAGATCGACCAGGGTCGCGACGTCTGGCTCCTGGGCTGCATCTTCGGTATCCGGATGCACACCCACGGCGGCGTAAAGATGCGGGTGCCGTTCGGCTATGGCCAACATGGCGGGAAAACGCTACAGCGTGACCCCAGCGCACAAGGCGTGGCCGACTTGCCGGTCTTTCATGTTTGCCAACAAGCTGTCGAGCCGTTCGGTCAGTTCTGGAAAGTCGAGGTGACAATGAGAGTCGACGTACATAGCATGAAGAATCCGTTGGTTATGCGTGATTTCTGGAAGACAGGGCCCGCAAATAACGAGCGG
>CAZUJO010000634.1:1250-1693 GCA_964619995.1 uncultured Leptospiraceae bacterium | reverse complement strand
GTTCCATCCCCGCCCGCTACGAGAATCTGATCAAACTGCTTTTTCTGGAGAGCCTCACGCACGCGCGCGGTTGCATCGAGAGGTGCGCGCGTTTCATACACTTCCATTGCCCCGATCCGGCGGCGCAGATCGTCTTCGAGCGCGCGAAACGCCCCGACCGCTTTGCCTGCCCGGCTTTTCGGATTCAGAATCACAAGACGCTTCATGTTCCCCTCGGAAGTGAAAGGTGTTCTTTTGCTTTTTCAATTTCGCTCTTGATCCGGGCCTGGTCCCAGTTCAGTTCGGCGCCAACGGCCTGAGCCGTCATTTCGAGCACTTCATCGGAAGGGAGCCCGAGATCGGCGATTCCCGTTCTTCGCATGAGAACATCGAGCAGAGTCTGTGCCATTTCTTCACGCACCGCATAGACCGCTTCCGCCAGAATTTCGCCGTCCGGGGTCACG
>CAZUJO010000634.1:0-1224 GCA_964619995.1 uncultured Leptospiraceae bacterium | reverse complement strand
CCTTGCGATTGAGAGGACCGCGCTCAGTTCCGTGCCGTAGATTCTCGCAAGAAATTCCATGGTGTCGGGCGCGAAATCCGGATTCGACGCAACGGCATCCTCCACAAAATTTCGGATCGAGAAAATATCGCTCCCTGCAAGGGGTCTCTTCTTTGTCTGCGATGCCGGAAGTCTGCGCCCGAGTTTCTTTTCGACGACTTTCAAAACCGTCTGCGCAAGATTCCGGCTCGTCGTGTACTTTCCGCCCTCGACTGTAATGAGTCCGGCCAGGCCGTCCTTTTCGCCGTCAAAGATCTCATAGCGCCGCGATGATGTGTACGTGCTCTCTGTATGCGTATCCGTAAGCGGACGCAGCCCGCCGTACGCGTGCTGGATGTCCGTGTATCGCACTATTTCCTTACCGAACGTTGCGTTGATGTCCGCAATAAATTCATCGATGCTCTTCTTGCTCACCCGATAGTTGTCAGGATTGCCGGTAAACTCACGGTCGGTCGTGCCTACCAGAGATCTTCCGCGCCAGGGGATGATGAAGAAATGCCTGTGCGAAGGAGTCATGAGCACGAGCGCATGCGTTTTTGAAATCTCAGGAATCAGGATGTGGATCCCTTCTGACATGCGAAGGTCGTGCGGGGACGTCTCTCCCGACGCCTGGGCCAGCAGACGGCCCGCCCACGGACCGGCGCTGTTGATGAACAGCTTCGCGCGGATTTCGGTTTCTTTTCCGCTGAGCACATCCCGCACATTTACGCTCGTCACCCGGCCGCCGGAATCGCGTGAGAACTTCGTCACGGCCGCGTAATTGCTCACACAGGCCCCGGCTTTCTCGGCCGATCGGATAAAGGCAAGTGTAAGGCGTTCCGGAAAAAGACTCTGGCAGTCGTAGTAAACATGCCCGCCCGTCAGCCGTTCCGGCGGCAGAACGGGAGCAATCTGGCGCACTTCCTTTGCGCCGATCGTATGGTGATACGGCATGCGCTTTGATTCGTGGACCGTCCAGCCTCTGTCGAACGAAAGCAGATCATAGAGGATCATCCCCGCCTTCAGAATCCAGCGATTGGTTGTAATTCCTCTATAGTTGGGGATTAAGAAAGGAAGAGGATAGACCAGGTTTACGGCTATGTCTTCGAGAATTCTTCGCTCACGCAGAGATTCGCGCACAAGACCGAACTCAAAATAGTTCAGGTAGCGCAGACCGCCGTGAATCAGCTTTGAGGTGGCGGACGA
>CAZUJO010000633.1:0-1698 GCA_964619995.1 uncultured Leptospiraceae bacterium | reverse complement strand
CGGCAGCGGAGAGGGCGCGGCCGGCAGAAGGCGTTTTTTTGATTGTTCATTTTCTTACGCCTGCACCCGTAGATCTGCTGGAGGACCCCATGCTTGCGCGATGGATTGCTTTTCTGACCCTGTTTACCCTGATTTCCTGTAAGGCGCACAAAGATAAGGATTTGCTGACGGCTGCTTTGAGCATGGGGACTGTCAATCGTGCGCTCGGGACAACGCAGAAGGTAGGCGCGACCGGAGCCATCGCCGCCCTTTCGGCGGCCGGCTCGGGACTTTCGACGGGTGCTGCGGCCTGGGTTCTGCCTGGCAAGAGGATGATGCTCCTTGCTTCGATGATGAAGCCCGGATCGGTGAAGGGCCGACTTCGGGCACTGGCCTTGCAGAGGCACCGTGCTCCACGGCTGCAGGCCGCGAAGTTTCTCTGCGGCGGTCTTGCGTGTGACACGGTTGCCAACGGCAATTATACGATGACCAGCAATGAGGTCTGTGAGGACGGCAGCGGCACGGTAACCGCGAACAGTGTTCCCGTAACCCTCTACGACGACGGAAGCATGATTCACTACACGACGAACGGAAAGTTTACATACGCCGGAGGGTGCGGGACGTATTCGGTGGACTTTGAAAACTATCCGGAATACCAGCTCAATACGCTGAGCGGGTCGCTGAAGAGCGTGGGCACTCTCACATCCACGGAAACCGAAACGACCAACAGCCTGTCCGGCTTTTTCTTTGCCAACACTCAGGTTACAACAACCTCGGCGGACAACTTTCGCGTCGATGGCGGTTCGACAGCGATTGTCATGGACGTTCGCGTCGACCAGAGCGAATCCCTCAATATTCTCTTCGATGTGAATACGGACGAAATCATTGCGGGAATTGCCTCCGGCACAATCAGCTTATTTGGAACGATCAACGGCCAGGCTGTTGATATGGACGTTTCCTACGTGGAGCCCTTTTGACTCGCACGTTAGGCGTCATTCTGCTGCTTGGCTGGGCAGCATCTGCCGCTTACGCGGACCGTACTCTGTACGTGCAGAGTCCTGCGGCAAAACTTCTCTCAGCGGCCAGGATGGATGCGCCAGGCACGCCGTTGAACCGGGGAGAGGCCGTAACGCAGACAGGCGAAGAGGGAATGTTCTACCAGGTAAGGTCGAATGCAGGAACGGGCTTTGTTCCTAAACTTTATCTCTCATCCTTCGCGCCTGGTTCTCGGGTCAATTTCGGAAACATTGACCGCGATACTTCCGTCAAGGCGCGGGCTCGAGCGTCTAACTACTCGCAGACGGCCTCGGCCCGGGGACTCTCGTCCAGCGAAAGTCTGCGCACGCGCGGGTCTCTTTCGGATTACGATTTTGACGGGCTGGACTGGATCGAGCGGTTGTCGCCTTCGCAGGATGAAGTGAGCGAATTTCGTGCCCGGCTGGAGAAGGGGCGCTGAATGCAGTCCATCGGCCGCGCGCATTCTGCTGTCTTCGCGCTTTTGCTTTTGTGCGGCTGCGCGGATCTGCCTGCAAGAAAAGAAGAAACGGAGGCAGTCCGGAATGAAATCCGAGTCGGCCGAAGTCTTGCGGCGAGGCTGATCAAGAAATACGGGGTCGTGCGCGACGAAGAGGCGGTCCGGTATTTGAATCTCATCGGCAACGCGCTCGCTTCGCAGTCTGCGCGATCGGAACTTACGTTTCACTTCGGCATTCTCGACAC
>CAZUJO010000632.1:0-1701 GCA_964619995.1 uncultured Leptospiraceae bacterium | reverse complement strand
GCAAGGTTCGCCGCCCCTGCCCGGCTGAGTTCGCCTTCGCTGAGCGTGCTCGTGATGTTCGGATCAACAAATATAATAGAGGGAAAGAGTCGGTAGTCGGTCGCAAAGAAAGCTGAGCGCGTCTCGGGATTGTAAACGGAGAACACAGGACTCGTTTCTTCTCCCATGGAAGGAGCGGCGGGAACCTGGGCGACTGGAAGCGGGTTGCGCTTGAGCGGCATGGGAGTGTGCGGAAGGTCCTCTGCGAAGACGTCGTTCATGCAGAGGATGGCGATCGCTTTTGCGGCATGGAAGGAGTCGCGGCCGCCGTAGCCGATGATGATGTCGGCGCGGGACTGCTTGGCGAAATGAGCGGCTGTGTCGAGTTCCTTGTGCCCGGGCCGAGAGGCCATATCGTCGTAGAGGATGCAGCCAGAGGTGTATTTGTCCAGACTGGTCTTGATCACGGCCAGTTCATCCGTGTTCGACATTTCGCTCTTGAGAGTTACGAGAAGCGCGCGGCTGCCGACCTCTTTCACCAGCGATCCGATCTTGTGGGTGGCGTTTTTCTCTATGAAGATTCTGGCAGGGAATTGATAATGAACCCACTCAAACATTAGGCCGTTCCTGATATCGTTTGCGGGCAGAGGCCCGTATATAGTATCGGAGCAACACAGGAAATGGCCGGCCGGTTTTCCGGCCTTTCGGCAGGTATCATGATCTCGGGCGCGGAAAGACTGAAAAAAGACCTCGGAGAGGCAGGAATCGAGCTGGATTCAGCACAGGCCGGCCAGCTTTTCACGTTTCACGAATTACTGCGCCGTAAGAATCCCGAGCTAAATATGACGCGCATTCACAGCTATGAAGCTGTGGTGCGAAAACATTACGTGGACTGCCTGATCGTTCTCAAGCATCTGACGAAGCTGTTCCCCTCAGGGCTTCCGGGGTCGATTCTGGATTTTGGCACGGGCGCAGGTTTTCCGGGGATTCCCCTGGCGATCGCGAGGCCCAACACCAGGGTGATTCTGAATGAGAGTCGCGCGAATCGTGCAGAGTTTCTGCGCGAAGCGAGCGCTGCATGCGGTCTCGGGAACGCCCAGGTCCTCGGGAAACGTCTCGCCGAGACGGACCAGATCAAAGTGGACGCTGTGATCGCGCGGGCCGTCAGCAGTATGCGCGATCTTCTGTCGCGGACCATCTTCGCCATCCAACCGGGCGGATTCATCATCTATATGAAGGGACCCAACTGCGATGAGGAGATCGATCAGGTGAAAGGGCCGGGTGTCACCCTTGCGCTCGATGAAGCGTATACCCTGCCAGGCTCCAACGACCGGCGCCGGCTCGTTTGCTTTCGCATCGATGATCCAGGCGAATGGCGGCCCCGCGGTGTCAGCACAATCAGTTCGCGTGAAAACGAGAAATTCAAAATGGTTCTCTCTCTTGCTGGATCAAAGGGGATCAAGAAGGCAGGCGCGTGCATTGTTGCGGGCCGCCGCCTGATAGAAGAATTTACGAGAGATTTCCCGGAGCGAATTCGCAGCGTCGTGGTCTCAGAGAAGCTCGAGGAAGAATGGCCGTCGGCGGCGTGGATCTTTCGCAATGATCTCTTTAGAGAAATGGACGAACTCGGAACGAACGGCCCGCTGCTCGTCGTTAACGTGGAAGAACCAGAGGAATGGGATTCAGCTACGTCCGGCCTCAGTGTTGTGATTCCATTCCAGG
>CAZUJO010000631.1:0-1704 GCA_964619995.1 uncultured Leptospiraceae bacterium | reverse complement strand
CGTATATGACATCAGACCGTACGGCCAAATCTATGGAGACATAGTTGCTTGCCTGATGCTGAATATCGGCTTTAGGCGTCACGCCACAATTCCGCCGCCGGACGTCATTGTTCCGAGCCTCAGATCCAAATATGAGCGTGCAGTTCAGGACGTAGTCAAGGGTAGCATTGACCGTTTGACCCGTCTCTCGGAGTTGATTGCAGCCGAAATCCACAAGGCAGCAATCATCGAGGCGTCTACCCAGCATCCCGAGCGTGAACATGACCTGTTAGAGCACTTCATCTTTTGCCTGCGCTTCGCGCAATCATGGGAGGCAGCGCACGTTTATCGGGATAACAAGCCACTGTACAGTTACAGATGGGAGCGAAACTCTGATCTCAGTGGCGGCGATGCATGGAAGCGCAGCGATGGTTTCGATGCCGACTGGTTGCAGCGCGAGGGCCTCCAGGCCGTCTTTGCTCCGAATGGACTGCCGAATTGCCTGAGCGAGCGCATCTCGTCCGGGCATTCAATTGACTTCGTGCAGGAGAAGGACGGGGCCATCTCGTGGGCAGCGCCGGAGTTCTTCTCCGCTAACGGTAGCGCCACCGATGACCTTAGCGAGCTTTCATCGATCCAGGTCATTTTCGAGTTTACGAAGACCGCGCGGATTCCAACGCCAGACAGCGACTATCGACGGGCATACTGCAGAGAGCTACAGTTCCAACAATTGGACGTTCTCCGAGCTGTCAGACCTGCAGTTCGGATGCGCCGGGCAGCGGTACGCAACGCTGTCTCCGCGATCATGGGCCGCAACATGTCGCACAACATCGGCTCGCACGTTCTGGCGCGCTTGGCTGCGGCCGAACTGGAAGTTGATCGGAAACCCGGCGATCGCGGAACGGACGCAGCCCGAAGAGCCCGCCAGTCGCTCTTGAGTTATCTGCAGAAACGAATGGACTTTCTCGCAGAAGTGGCGACCGCTGACGTCTGTCACTGGACTCAACCAGTTTCACTCGCCAGCGCGCTCAGCCGAATGAACTTCGACGAAGAGTGCAGGGGAAACATCGGCAAGGAACCAGTTCATGCAGGAAAGTCGCTGGGCGAACGTGCCAAGGACACGGCGCCTGCGGAACGCCCCTTGCTGCTCTCGTACATTACCGGCAAGGACGATCTGGTGGCGAGTGTGGAGTTTGAATCATCAGACCAAAGTTCATCGGATTTTCTGTTCTCTTGTCCTGGTGGAGAGGTCGGCGCGCATGCACTGTACGTTATCCTCGAGAACTTTATTCGCAACAGCGCAAGGCACGGGGCGCAGCAACAGCGACCGCTCAGCGGAGCGATTGTGCTTAGTGTTTCAGCGCGATCCATCGACCATTCGCCGCACTTGATCGAGATTCGGATTGTCGATACGCACACGCGCTTGGATCGAGACGGACGCGCGGGAGACGGGAAAATGATCCCTGTCGACGTGAATGCTGCTCTAGTCGGAGATGGTCTTCTTGACGCCGACGGGCGCCCTAACCCAAAGAACTGGGGTGTTCGCGAGATGCAGATCTGCGCGCATTATCTGCGAAGCTTTCCCTTGTCAACCTTGGAGTCCCGAAGGTTTGAGCTGGAATCCAACAGGCCGGAAGATCGAGCCGTCTTTCGCGCAGAGGCCATTGAGTTCGATTTGAGTGAAGAAGACGGGCTAACACATAGGCTTGGATATGTGATGTATCT
>CAZUJO010000630.1:0-1704 GCA_964619995.1 uncultured Leptospiraceae bacterium | reverse complement strand
GACGATATTTCTTACGATTTCAAGTGCTGCAAGCGCATCGTGCAGCGAGCCCAACAGAGGTTCGCCCTTTTCAATCGACGCCTTGAAGTTTTTCCATTCCCGCTTCCACGACAGATCCGCGCCAGGAAACTCATAGATGAGAGAATCGGGCGGCCCCATCTCCGGCTTCATAGGATAAAATGCGATGCGCTCAAGACCGTAACTGCCTCCGAGACCTTCTATATGAAGCTTTGCACGCTTTGTATAAATTTCAAATGAGAACAGATTCTTCCATTCTGTCCAGCTGACGTGAAGCTGCGCCACCTGCCCGTGTTCTGTTTCAAGAAGCATGAACGCATTGTCGTCGACTTTCATGTCCCAGAAGAACGTTCGCGCAATCCCCTCCACTCGCGGAAGGTCTCCCAGGAACCAGCGCGAAAGGTCAATCAAATGCATCCCTTGATCGAGCAGCTCGCCGCCGCCTGAAATCTCGGGATCGGCACGCCATTCCCGATCATAGCCAGGCCGGCCGCCGTGACCATAGCGACCCCGCACAAACATCAATTCGCCGCAATCGTTTGACTCAAGAAGCTCCTTTGCCTTGAGCATCGCAGGATGAAAACGATGATTGAATCCGCATTTCGCGCGTACTCTTTTCTCTTGAGGAAGTGACTCAAGCAGCGCAACAACAGGGCGAAGCTCCTGGGCATTGCGCGCGGCAGGTTTTTCCACAAGGAGATGCTTTCCCGCAGAAATGACCTCGCGCGAGGTCTCGGCGAGGGCCGAGTGAACGGCGCTTACAATCACAGCATCAACGTCCGCCCGCGCAGCGATCTGTGCTGCACTCGGAGAAGCTTCACACTTGAAGTCTGCGCAAAACTTATCGAGTACTGTCGCGTTCGTATCGTATGCAGCAACAATGCGGTCATCCGCATCGACGGACGCGGCTCGCTTGCGTCCAATGAGACCGCAGCCAACAATGCCGATCTTCATTTTGAATCGTCCCAGTCAAATCCGCGCTCTTTTGCCGTGATCCGGCGCAGCATGTATACGTCCGATTTAGCGAGCAGCTCCGCGCGCCCTGGAAGATTCTTCCAGTCGTCCCATACAGCGCTGATCAAGCGGCCGTTGATCGACCTGGCTTCCTGTCCGGCCAGAAAGACGCAGAGCTCCGCTGCGTTCTGAAGCGAAGAACCTCCGCTGTCCCGCTGTTTGATGGATGCCTCGAAAAACTGTCTGCCGGTCTTTTCGGGTCCGGCCTGCAGCACTTCGTCTAGCAGTCTGGTATTGAGCGCACCTGGCGCAACTGCGTTGACAGTGATCCCGAATTCTCCCGCTTCCAGTGCAAGCGTCTCCGTCAGGCGGACCACTGCGGCCTTGGCCGCCGCATAACAACTAAAAGACGGCATTCCCTTCGTAGCGCCGCCGCCCGAGAGGTTGATGATCCGCCCGGCGCGATTCTTCTTGAAATGATCCAGCAGCAGACGGCACGGAATGAGAGTCCCATAGAAGTTTACATCAAACGCATACTTCCACTCCGCGAGATCCGTCTCTTCGAGCGGCCCGATTGGTCCGTATACGCCTGCTTTGTTTACAAGAGTATCGATCCGGCCGAACTCTGCGATGGCTGACTCCACAAATCTCTACATGGCAGATACATCCGTCACATCCGCTGCATGGTGGACGAATCGGCCCGGCCTGGAAAGCGAAGCGAGACTCTGCGAT
>CAZUJO010000629.1:0-1709 GCA_964619995.1 uncultured Leptospiraceae bacterium | reverse complement strand
CTATAAGACAGAGATCATTCACGAACTGGAGCTTAAGCCGAAAAAAACAGAAACTGTATCTCTTCTCGTGTCGCCTCTGCGCGAAGGCATCCGCATTCCGTCCCTGTCCGCGCAGATCCTCACGGACGCAGATCTCTTCGGACGCGGCTATAAGAAGAAGTCGTACTTCAAGAAGCGCAAATCCTCGCCGATTGAATCCTTCCTGGATCTGAAGGAAAACGATCACGTTGTGCACGTAAACCACGGGATCGGAAAGTTCGTGGGCCTTGAGCGGGTGAATGCCGCCGGACGCGAGCGGGATTTTCTCGTCCTGGAATACGCGGACAAGGACAGGCTCTTTGTTCCGCTCGATCAAATCTCGCTGATTCAGAGATATTCCGCGCCCACGGACGAGCCGCGCCTCGACTCACTTGGAAAGGCGAGTTTTAAAAAGATCCGGGAGCGCGTTGAGAAGCGCACCGAGGAGCTGGCGCAGGAGCTTGTAAAGATCTATGCTGCGCGCATGAAGACGCCCGGTTTTTCATTTCCGGCCGACACGATCTACCAGGATGAATTTGAGGCTGCCTTCGAATGGGAGGAAACGCCCGACCAGTTAGCCGCGATTGAAGCAGTGAAAGCAGACATGGAAGCTCCGCGGCCCATGGACCGCCTTGTATGCGGCGATGTGGGCTACGGGAAAACAGAGGTGGCGATTCGAGCCGCCTTCAAGGCTGTGATGGCAGGAAAGCAGGTTGCGTTTATCTGTCCGACGACCGTGCTCGCACTCCAGCATTTTCAAACATTTTCACGCCGCTACAAAGAGTATCCCATCCGCGTGGACTGGATCTCCCGCTTCCGCACGCAGAAAGAAATATCGGATGTGAAAAAGAAAACACAGGCAGGGGAGGTGGATGTCGTAATCGGCACGCACGCGCTGCTTGCATCCGACATGAAGTTCAAGAACCTGGGCCTGCTCGTCATCGACGAAGAGCAGCGGTTCGGAGTCGCCCACAAAGAAGCGCTGAAGCGGATGAAGGTGCTCGTGGATGTGCTCACGCTTTCGGCCACGCCGATTCCCCGCACGCTGCATATGTCGCTGGCCGGCATCCGCGACCTGTCGATCATCGAGACGCCGCCGCGAAACCGTCTCCCTGTGATGACGCACGTGCTTGAGGACTCGGACGCTCTCTTCAAGGAAGCTCTGACGCGTGAACTCGAGCGTGGGGGCCAGGTGTTCTATCTGCACAACCGCATTGATACGATTGAGCGCGCTGCGGCGCGCGTTCGCAGCCTCGTTTCTGGAGCCGAAGTCGGCATACTGCACGGCAGAATGGACGACGAAGAGATCGAAGAGCTGCTCCTCGATTTTATGGACCGCAAGTACAATGTTCTCGTAACGACGAGCATCGTAGAAAATGGGATCGATATCGCGAATGTAAATACGCTCGTCGTCGACGATGCGGATCATTTCGGGCTTTCGCAGCTCTACCAGCTGCGCGGGCGAGTCGGCCGAAGCGACCGTCAGGCCTACGCTTATTTCTTTTTCCGCGAAAAGCGCGCCCTGACAGAGACTGCGATGAAGCGTCTGAACACAATTCTTGAGTATCAGGAGCTCGGCAGCGGATTCAAAGTGGCCATGCGGGATCTTGAGATCCGAGGCGCCGGCAACATTCTCGGCAAAGAACAGTCAGGCGACATCATGGATGTCGGCTTCGAAATGTACATTAAGC
>CAZUJO010000628.1:225-1718 GCA_964619995.1 uncultured Leptospiraceae bacterium | reverse complement strand
CCTCAGGCCTGTTGTGACCACAGCTCTTGTGGCTTCGATTGGATTTCTTCCGATGGCTGCAAGCACAGGAACAGGAGCAGAAGTGCAGCGGCCGCTTGCGACGGTGGTCATTGGCGGACTCATCAGTGCGACCCTTCTGACTCTCTTGCTTCTGCCCACGCTCTACGAGTGGATGGAAAGCCGGAGCAAGCGATGACGAGATCGATCGCGCTCGGCATTCTTGTTCTGATCCTGGCCGCGCGTCTGTCCGCCGAGGAAGAACCCGCAAATCCTCCGATAGAAAAGCCGTTTGAAATCGGCGATCGACAGGCCGTTGATGCTTTCAGTTCGCTTGAGGACGGAACGCCCGGCGATCCGGGGGAAACAGAAGGGGTCGTAACCGGAAGCTGGTATCATTCGCGCGAAACGAGCAGCGTGCCGGGCGGTTCTCTCGAAATCAAACATACGATGCGCGGCGATGCGTTCTGGAAGAACATGGAACTTTCGCTCGAGTTTGAAGGCGAACGCGCGCGAATGCAGAACGAAAATGGACTGAGTCTCGCGAACCTCGGCTGGTTTGAAGCTGGAAAGGCATCGCAGAGCCAGCAGCCGGTTGTGCTGGATCTGCCGTCGTATCTGGCGGCGCGGGGAATGGCCGAACGCGCAGACGAAGGGCTGCGGCCCGTGATCTTCTATGAGCTGGGACAGAGTTTCTATTCGCCGCAGCCTGTGGTGAGTTTTTCGAATGCGGTGAATTTCCAGGCGTATCGGATTCTGTTTGATCCGCATTCCTTTTCGTCTGTCAGGGATTCGTGGCGGCTCGATCCACGACAGCACATTGCAGAGAGCGACGCATTCATGAATGAGGCATGGCTTGAGCGATGGGTCAAAGACGGCGGACCTGGTTCCTGGAAACCTACGGTCAGCACCGTCGTCGAACTCGGCCTGCCCCTCGCCGACAAAGCCGCAAACGGCGAGAATGCAACACTCACACTTGCCGTTCTCAAGACATTCGAATTCGGAACGGTGATCGCAAATGCGTTTGGAACCACGGTAGTCGGCAATGCGGATCGAACGCTGCGCTCCTCGATTTATGGCGGCAGGCTCGGTTTCCGTCATGACATTGAAATCAACGGCGAGGAGAGCGACTATCGGTTCAATCTCATTGGCGCGCTGGTGCACACAATGAGCGATGTCCGCCACGAAGGCGATTCAAACACGCTTGAATTTGCCGTACAATATCTGATGCCCGGCGATATGTCCATTGGCCCGGGGATTGCCGTGGGGCTTGACCAGAGGAAGAGCACGCCCCGATTCACGTTTGGACTGCGAGCCACGTTCTGATCGACAAACAAGACGGCAGGTGCAACTTCCGTTCATGGTAAAAAACAACTACTTCCTCGACAACGCTGATCTCCTTCTTCAATTCGATGAGATCGTCGACTGGGAGGAAGTCGTGCATGCGTATGAGGGCGACTTCAGCGATCCAGAAGGCCCGGGGAGCGTTTCGGAGG
>CAZUJO010000628.1:0-215 GCA_964619995.1 uncultured Leptospiraceae bacterium | reverse complement strand
GACTACTACCGCACAATTCTAACGTCAGCCGGCGACATCGCCGGCAACACAATCTCTCAAAACGCGAAGGCCATCGACAAAACCGGCGCAGTCTTCGCTGACGGAAAAGTCTCCTCACCCCCGGAAGTGATTGAGTGCGTGCGAATCGCCCGCGAGGCCGGACTTCAGCCTTACGGCATTTCGCGCGAATACGGCGGCCTGGGACTGCCGTGGAC
>CAZUJO010000627.1:0-1751 GCA_964619995.1 uncultured Leptospiraceae bacterium | reverse complement strand
ACTTCTTACTGGAAGATTCCTTTCTGGGCTCTCGTCCTTGCCGGCAGCTTTGCGATCAATGACCGGGAACTGCGCTTCGCTGTCTGGGAAATCCTCGTCCGGCTTATGTTTGTCATGCCGCTGAATTCGCCCTTCTGGGATGAAGGGCTTGGCTGGGAGGACATGGACCTCGATGTTACTGTGGCTTTGAATCTTCGCGCAATGGGTACGGGCGGCAGTATCCGCTTCTCCGATGAGTCCGCTGTGAAGCGGACCGAAACTGTCCGGAACCTCGATCTTCTTGTCTGGAAGGAAGATCGCAAACTCAGAATCGTAAAATCCTCCGCCGGACGTCAGATCCGCTTTGCGGTATCGGATCTGGTTCGCAAAATCAACGCGCAGGTCGATCAGGGCTTGCGCTGACCGGCCTGCCTGTTTTGATCAGGCCATGCTTCTAACCGACCGAGTCGTACTCATTACAGGGGGCGCCTCCGGCATTGGCCGTGCGATGGCCCGGCGGTTCCTCGCCGCAGGCGCCCGCGTTGCCATTGCCGACAAAGACCGCAAGGCGCTCACCAAAACCAGAAACGAGCTGAAATGCCTGGGCGTAGAAATGGACGTTACGGACCCGCGGTCGATCGAGCGGGCGCGCGGCCAGATTCACAAGTCCCTCGGCAGAGTTGAGGTTCTTGTCAACAATGCAGGCATTGTGTTCGGCGGCGGATTCGGCGATGTCCCTCTCAATCGTCATCGCCTGACGGTTGAAATCAATGCGCTCGGTCCGGTGAATGTGACGCATGCATTTTATTCCGATCTGCTCGAAAGCCGGGAGTCTCGCATCGTTTTTATTGCAAGCGCCTCCGGGTACATCGGCCTTCCGAAAGGGGCGGTCTATGCTGCGACGAAGTGGTCCATCATCGGGCTTGCAGAATCGATCCGGGCGGAAGTGCGCGAAGACGGCCGGGGGCCCGGCGTTACTCTCGTCTGTCCTTCCTACATCGATACGGGGCTGTTTGCGGGCGCGCGAGCACCCATGCTTGCTCCGCTGTTGAAAACCGAAGAGGTTGCCGCTCGCGTGGTTGCCGCGGTAGAGCGGGACCGGGACGTCCTGAATATGCCTGTCATGGTCAATATCATTCCCTGGGCCCGGAGCCTCTTGCCGCGGTTTCTCTACGACGCCTTTCTTCGTATAACAGGTGTTACGCGAAGTATGGATCACTGGAAAGGCCGCTAGCCCTGGATATTTTGTCGCATTCGCGAAGGGTCCGCCGCAGGGGGGTGTTCGTCTGCGGCGAACCTTCCGTCTAAGAATCTCTTGACTCACCCTGTGTTTGGAGCAGGGTCTGCCTGTGACCCGCCTCTGCCTCTTTCTGACCCTGATTTTCGTTTCCGCCTGCAATCGACCGGACTTGATCCCCCTGAAAGGAGACTGGGACTACCGCAAGGGTTTTGACGAGAAGCTGCTTTCCGACACCGGCAGGGAAGGGTGGGAGACCGTTCGGCTTCCGGCAAACATCACCGAAACAAAGGGGCTTACCGGCTATGAGGGCTGGATCACGCTTCGCAAGGAACTGCCGCCCTCTTCGGGGGGCATCCTTTCGCAGGGCGCTGCCGCGATGAACATGGGATGGACTTCTGATGTTTCGTATTACTATATCAATGGAACGAAGATCGGTCAGGTGGGAAGCGCCGATCCCTATGAATCCGGGTTGTTCCGCCGCTTTATAAAGGAAATCCCGCAAATTCCGGCGAAAGACAGGAACATCATCGTC
>CAZUJO010000626.1:0-1751 GCA_964619995.1 uncultured Leptospiraceae bacterium | reverse complement strand
GTCTACCTGTCCTCTCGGTGAAACCACAACATTGAAGATGGTTCAGCGCGGCGAAATTCGCGCAGCGGATGACGAACAGTCCCGTCCGCCGGAAGGCGAGGCGCTGAACGTTCAGAACAATCCTGATAACCCGAACCACATTCTCGGCGTTAAGACCTATTTCGAAAACCGCGGATTCGACCGCGTTGAAATCAAGCCGCCGCATGAGTACGTAATCAAGGGCAAGGCCCGCCAGTTCTCCGTATGGGTTCTGGGCAGAAAGTTCCGCCACAACATGGCGCTGAAACTTCGCGACTATCGCGGCAACATCCACAAGCTCCCGCTGGGCCGTCTGGATTATTTCGGATGGAGAAAGCTGACGGTTACCGTTCCCGGATGGCTCCCGCAGAGCACCCGTTATTCGCTCCTGGATAAGAACCTGCATTTTGTAAGTCTCTTCGTGACCAGCGATGTTCACGAAGTCCCCGGACAATTCTACTTCTACGTGGACGGCCTCAAGGCCCTCGTCGACAAGAGCGAGAACGCATACCCGGGTTCGGAAGTTAAGGACAACTGGTGAGAAGGATGATTCGGGCGGAGAAACCTATGGAACAGATCAAGAAGATCTTCGGAAAACAAATCGGCATCGCAGCCGCATCCGGTGCCGCGGCACTGGCGATCGCTCTTGCGGGCGGCACTGTAAGCGCCGACGTCAAGACCGCGGTGGGAAGCGACGTCTCTCGCAACGAATTGCGCGCAATCACAGTGGAAAGCTGGGATAAAGACTACTCGAACGGCGGGTACGGGTGGGAATTGTCCACAGACAAAGACACGACTGTTAAAGACGGCCAGTATCAGCCGAGCGCTCAGTCTCTCCAGGCAGAACGAGAAGTTAAACTCATCAAAGGCACGCCGCAGGATATTCGCGAAAACATCAACTATCCTGAAGCTCGCATTCTCGGTGTTAAGTTTGGATTTACTTTCCCCGGCTACAACGTTGTAAGCATCCGTCCGCCCCACGTGGATCAGTATGTTGTAGAACGTCCGCGTCCGTTCTTGAATGAGTACGCGGTAACCGGCGATTACAAGTCTCACTCCTGCTACAAAAATCCTGCGCTCTCAACTGTAAGCACAGGCCGTGCCATGGTGGTCGACTGTCTCTATGGAATCGAGCTTCCAGGCGAAGTCCATAAAGTTTCCGTATGGGTCATGGGCCGCGGCAACGATTACGATCTGGAGGGCTGGTTTGAAGACTGGACCGGCGCAACGCACATCCTGAAGTTCGGTTCAGTGAATTTCATCGGATGGCGTCCGCTTTCCGTCGAAATTCCAAAAAGCATTCCGCAAGATGTGAACTCCTATCCGGCGATCAAAACGCTCGTGTTCAAGCAGTTCAAGCTGCGCTCCAAGCCGCACACATCGCTTGAAACCGTTTACATCTTCTTCGATGAGCTCCGTGTTCTCACGGACATCTTTGAAGTGCATTTCGACGGCGCTGCAATTGACTTCGACAAAGCAGACTGTGAGCGCAAGAACCATCTGCTGAAGATGATTCGCGATAACGCTCGCAACCCGGACGCATATTCATCACTCGTGGATTGCACGAAAGCTCCTGGTCCTGCAGCTCCAATCAGCGGAACGCAGACACAGCCTGCTCAACCTGCTCAGCCGCAGCCTGCACAGCCGTAAGGCGCGCAGTCTGGTCGTGGAAAAGCCGCTCTCCGGAGCGGCTTTTTTTATGCCCTGCGGGACTTGCCTGGCCCGTCTAACAC
>CAZUJO010000625.1:0-1764 GCA_964619995.1 uncultured Leptospiraceae bacterium | reverse complement strand
GACCCGCGCGGTGTAGTATTGCGAGACCCCTGGTTCCGCGCGGATACGGGCAGCCCCGTTCAGCTTCCCTTCTATACTCTGCTTCCGAAACCGGAAACCGTATCCATTCGATCCAGGATCGCTTATCGTTCCGGATCTGCTCTGGTCCTTCCGCGCGTTTCGGGAAACCGGATCGTCGTGCTGCTCGAAGGCCGCCAGATCGCCTCCATCGGCGCCGCGCGGGGAACGGGTAACATCTGGACTGCGTTTCACTGGATCGATCTGCCGGGGGAATCGTCGAGCGCTGAGCTCGAATTGCAGATATCGGGCGCCTACGACGTCGGCATTCGCGAACTCCCGTACATTGCCAGCGTAGAACAGACCGCTTTCTTCCGGTGGTTTACAAATCTGCTGTTTGATGAATTCTACTGGCTTGTGCTCGGCGTGATTCTCGCGCTGGCGGCGCTCCAGCTGTACTACGCCCGCATCGACACGCGCCTTCGCAAGACCTACTGGCTGAACACGGCCGGCGTGCTCCTCGGCGGATTCTACCTTTTCGATTTTGCGTTCCGCAGCGACACGGGGTCGCTCGAAACCTACCTGAACGCGCGCAAGGCAATTCTTTCAGCTGGATACATCGCGCCTCTCCTGATGCTCATGGCCACCGAGTACTACGTGCATAAGAAGCTGACATTTTCGCGCTTCACTTCCGTACCCACAGCGGTTGCAGTCGGACTCGCCGTTTATGCCGCCAGTCTTTCGGATCTCAAGCATCTCAGCCTCTATTCGGCCGCGCTTGCGCAGCTCAACTGGCTCTTCCTCTTGATTCTTGCTTTCCGCACGCGCCACAACGTCATTGTCTTCGCAGTGACGTTCATGTACTTCACTCTGGTTGGAAGCCTGGTCTCCCTGATTGCGCCCGCGTCGCATATCTTCATGCTTCAGATCGGGTACCTCTTTGCGACGACGAGCGTTGTCTACAATATGATTGAAGAATTCGGCCGTCTCCATGAAGACTTCCGCACAGCGTATCGAAAATCGAGGACCGACCCTCTCACGGGCGCTTACAATCGCTTCATTCTCGATGACGTTCATGTGGAACCCGGCGACGCCGTTGTGCTCGTCGACATGAACAATTTCAAAATGATCAACGATTCTTTCGGACACCATGCCGGAGACCGCGTTCTGATCGAATGGGTTCGCAGCGCGCAGCTGCACACAGATCAGAGTGACATGATCGTTCGCACGGGCGGCGACGAGTTCATCATCCTGATGCGGGGCGCGCGCGAAACCGATATGACCCGCATTCTCGAAGAGTTTCAGAAACGCGTGGCGGATCTTCCTGCTTCGTTTTCATTTGGCATAGAGCGCGTACAGACGACGCTGCACGACGCGATTCAGAACGCGGACCGCCGCATGTACGCGCACAAGCAGCGCTCGGGTTCGGCATGGATCCGGCGCCTGATCCGTTCGCGCAGGCAGTCAGCCTGACTTCTGTAGAAAGGCGAGAACAGCTTGCAGGAATGATCCGTATATCTGAGGGGCTTCATTGTGAATTTCGTGGAGCGCACCCGGAAACTTACGGATTTCAAATTGCGGGGCGTTCTTTCGGACCACGCGCTCTGTCTTCTCCGCATTTACGTAGTTATCCTGATCGCCCGAAAGGCAGAGCATACCCTGAACGTTAGACGGAATCCTCCATCTGCGCGCCGCAATGGAGGCTGCGACCAGACGCGCTGCGAAAACAGGCACGACAGCCGGACTGATCGGACGGATCGGACTGAT
>CAZUJO010000624.1:1543-1784 GCA_964619995.1 uncultured Leptospiraceae bacterium | reverse complement strand
AAAACTATACTGAGGGGCTGAGTCGAGACGACGCCAAGAAGGTAAAGGGGCGCTGGATGACCACTCTCACTCTTCGCTTTTTCCTGCCGGAGATCAAGCAGGGCCCCTTAGGATATTGGCAACTCTCCACGCACGGGGTGAAGTCCTCAATCGAGAACATCGTCGGCACCTTTGATCGTGTAAAGGATACAGCAGGTACAGTTACGAGAATTCCGTTCGACCTTGTCGTCGAGTTCGCCGT
>CAZUJO010000624.1:0-1533 GCA_964619995.1 uncultured Leptospiraceae bacterium | reverse complement strand
AAGCCAGGAACGCAAAGCAAATTCCCTGTGCTACAGATTATTCCGCATCTTGGTCAGGAGAAGCTGGAGGCGGTTCATGAACTGCGGGAAAGTCTTCCGAACCGTGGGCTTCTCACGCCAGAGATAGTGGATACCATGGAAAGACGGATCGCCATTGAGCACCAGACAGGCAGGGCGTCATGACGGACCAGCAAACTCTCGATTTCACGATCAAGTCCAAGCGGGTCTGCCCGCACTGCAATAGACCGATCACCGGAAAGAGCCGAAAAGACCTTCTCCTGGCCTTGCAGTCTCATCGGCGGTGGGCACAGGCTGAGCGAGCATTTCGTCGAGGCTTGCCGGAGTCCGCAAGAGGCCGTCTGGATTTCACATATCGCGGAATCCATCTATGGCTCACCGCGTTTTCCAACGCTTCTGAAACGTTCTGGGATTGCTACGGCGTGAAGGAGGACCGTTTGCATACCGGGCCCACAGCCCTGCGCGCGCTCAAGGGATGGTTTTACATGAGAACATTAGATAGGAGGGAAGTATGACACCAGGACTCAGACTACTCAATAAGGAGACGCGCCAGCAGGCCGTCATTGAATCACTGCAAAGCGAAATCGCGGAGCTCAAGCGGGACCGATTTGAAATGGCGGAGATCGTCACGGCCTTCAAGAATGCCGCCGCATTGTGCCGCGCCATGGGCGAGTCTCATCCGGATTCAATCTGGGGTGAAATGCATGAGGCGCTGCTGAGATCAAGGCCAGAGTCTGGACCACTGCCATATGACTGCCCGCACTGCGGGTCCGGGGACAGCGAGATCGAAGAGTTTGCACCGGGCTATTGGCGCGGAAAGTGCAACGATTGCGGAAGCACCGGACAAGTCGCACGTTCTCGCGAGATCGCACTATTTCACTGGAATAGGCGAGCTGGATGAGGAGCACGGAAATTGGGATCGCGGTACAAACCGCGCGCGAGGATGCAAAGCAGAGGGATAACTGGACCTGCCAGATTACCTTGCGGGGAAAGGATACCGGGGACACGGTTGACGGTGCGCATTTGTTCGTCGTCCGGTGCCCGTTCCCGCTATTCGATCCGACAGATCCGCGCTTCATCGTCACCCTTATCCGCAAGAAGCATCAGCAAATGGATGCAATCAAGGATCATCGTAAACGCGCGGAATGGCTGCGCGCGAACGGCCTTTCACTCTATGCTGATCGCATCCTATGGGTAATTGGAGACATCGGGGGTGCATGCCCATGAACCTGATTCATCCCTCCACTCTTGATCTCGGGCGTCAGCTCATCACCATGGATCTCGCAACTGGTGAGGCGTTCACTTTGTTGATCAGCCGGGACGCAGCGATCCAGTTGCAGAATCTGCCAAGGCGCATTCAGATCGGCCTAGGCCGCGCAACGAAGGTCAAAAGCCGCCCGCTGGAATGTTATTATTGGGGATATATTGTCCCTCTGATCAAGAAGAATTTCGGAGAACTATTCACGGATGATGCGCACAGGATCGCAATCGAATCTGTAACTGAGTACGAGGCGC
>CAZUJO010000623.1:0-1791 GCA_964619995.1 uncultured Leptospiraceae bacterium | reverse complement strand
CATCTGTGCTTGAGCCTCGTGTTTCTCTGGCAGATGCTGCGGCCGGCCTGGAGGCAGAGCCGGGCTGCAGCCTACGGCCGGACTTTGTCAGACACCCTGCAGACGGCCGTTGCAGTGCATGCAAGCGGCGGTGTTCATTCCCCGTGGACGCTCGGTCTTGCCATTCCCGTGATTCTCAGTTCATTCGGCGTCGATCGTTGGCGCGGCAGGTTCGCTGCTTTGACCGGATCATTCTCGGTGCTGATCCTTTCCCTTCTAACGTTAGCCGGCATCATTCCGTTTATGAACATCTTTTCTCCCGATGCGGCCCCGGTGCGGCTCTGGGAGTTATTGTTCACGGCAGCGATGGAAGCGGGCGCCCTGATCGCGCTTGCGGAGATCGCAAACCGCATGTTTCTCAGAGTCGAGACAGCGCGCGCCGGAGAGGAGAAACGGAGAAAGCTGGCAGAAAAACTGAATGAGTTCAGCCGGGAACTGCGCGAGACGACGGACTTCTCGTCTTTGATGGAGAAAATCGTCACATATCTGCAATCGCAGTACCGGATCGATTCACTGATTCTCCTCCTGCCGACTGAGGAGGACAGACTCCTCGTCGCACGGGTGTTCACCACCGCAACGGTCCCGCCTGCAATGGTCGAGAGGGCCCAGAGACTTGAAGTCCCGGCCGGTCCTGAAGGAGGCATTGTGCGGAGTGTCTACCAGAGGATGAAACCCCTGTACATGCGGTTTGAAGCAGGCAAGGATCGCTTTCGCCGGGCTTACCCCGGGATGGATCATGACCGCGCCTTCATCACCGACCTTCGCCTGGACTGGTTTCTCGTTGTGCCTCTCGTAATCCAGAAGCGCAGCATCGGCGTTGCGCTGTGCACATCCTATGAAAGACCGGAGGGGCTGGATCGAAGCGAAATTGCGGCGGTGGAAGAATTCTGCAGTCAGGTAGCAGGTTCTGTCTATCTTGCAGGCACATTGCAGCGATTCGGATTGTCCTGAATCATGTGTTCACTAACCCCCCGAACAGGGGGCCCGGCGGCATCAAAACTGCTTGTCGATTTGACCAATGGTTCGCGCATACTTATGTCCGGGCATACTTGCAGCGGCGCCAGCTAACGTATGAAACTTCACATCGGTATTGTCGAAAACGACGAGGAATTTCGCGAAGAGGTAATGAGGAGACTCAGCGAGCTCCCTGCCGCAGCGAAGCTGAGCGCATGGGCATCCGCGGAACAATTTCTTCGGGATGAAACCCACCGCCAGGTTGACCTTCTCTTCCTCGACATCATGCTCTCCGGAATCTCCGGCATCGATCTCGTTCGTACACTTTCCGAAAAACAGCCCGCTCTTCGCGTTGTGATGCTGACCAACATGAACTCCGATGCGATGATCTTTGACTCAATTAAGAACGGAGCCCTGGGCTACGTGCTGAAATCCGAACTGGGCAGCCTTGAAGACCTTGTGAATGTGGTGGGAAACGGAGGCGCTACGATTACCCCCACCATCGCGCTGCGGGTTTTTTCGAGCTTCCGCCGGCCGCCTGCGCCGGAAGGTCCGAGCCTTACGGACCGCGAACGACAGGTTCTGTCTCTCATGGTGAAGGGCAAAAGCATCAGCGCCGTTGCGGAATTCCTGGGCCTGAGCGATCACACCATTCACGGCTATGTGAAGTCCATCTACAAGAAGCTGAACGTGCACAACCGGGCCCAGCTGGCCCTGCAGGCCCAGGCGCTGTCGCTCATATGAGGCAGCGGATCGCGGCCGTCTTACTCGGCCTGATCGCGGCATCGTGCGCAAGAG
>CAZUJO010000622.1:0-1811 GCA_964619995.1 uncultured Leptospiraceae bacterium | reverse complement strand
TCTCGATGGGATGCTCGCAAAGAAGAAAGAATTCATGGATGCCAATGCAAAAGACATCGCGGCAAATGAAGTTTCAGGCAGGTCCGCAATTGAAAAAGCTATCGAACGTGAGAAGCTCATGCGTGAACGTCTCCAACTGGAGACATTGATCCGATCCGCGGCAATGGATGCTGCCAGAAGGGCCGCCGAAGAAGGCCGGCTCCAGCAATACATTCTTGAGCTCAGAAAACAGCAGCATAATCTTTCTCTCTCTGAAAGCCAGAGAAAGGGAGCGGGTGAGAAAGCGGATTTTGCGGAGCAATTCCAGAGCGGCAAGTTCAAAGAGTTGGTTGGTTCAGGTGTTCTTGAGCCTCTGGACCAGATGCAGGAGAAACTCCGCAAGATCGATGAGCAATCCGGAAATATGACAGGGTTCCAGAAGATGACCGCCCAGTTCAACGCAATCGCTCAGGGCGTCAATGGCGTGATCCAGTCAGTTGGCGCCATGGCGAAACAATACGCCGATGCTCTTTCAAAAATGGCTGAGGTCGCTGCGCAGAAGTTCCAGCGCAAGTTTGAGATCGGTTCGTATTTCGTGGATCTATTTCAGAGGTACGAGCAGAAGAAGCTCCAGGAGCAGATTGACGCGGTCAGAGATGCCGAGGATGCAAAGATCGAGGAGATCAAACGCGGGCAAGAAATCAAGCAGGCCCTCTACGATCAAGAATTCCAGGACCGCAAGGCACAGCTCGAAGCCCAGAAGCAGGAAGAGCTAGAAGCGCTGCGCCTCGATTATGAAGCGCATCTGGCAAAGCTCAATCAGGAGTCCGTAGATAAAGAACAGGCCATGATCGCTGACGATCTGATGGCCAAGGACTACAAGGACGCGCAGGCTTCTCTCGAGAAGGACTATCAGGATAAGCTTGCAGCCCTTGCGGAGGAAGTGAACGGGAAGAAAGAAACAGAGAAAAAGTCATCGGACGGCAAGATTGCAGCTCTTGAGAAAGAAAAGAACGACAAGCTCGACTCACTCGAGAAGGAAAAGAACGAAAAGGACAAGGCAAACAAGGTTGCGAATGCGCGAATGAAATGGGTTTTTGATTCGCTCGGCCTGCAGATGAGCAAGCAAGCGCAGATCATTCAGCTGCGTGTCCAGGGAATCACCGGGGCAGCGCAAGCCATTGCCGGATCTATCGCATCCTTCGCTCCTCTGGGTCCTATCGGAGCCGGGCTTGGTGCTGCAGTTGGTTTGAAACTCGCCGGGATGATCATGAGCGCTACCACCAGCGCCATCGCCCTGGTCAGTTCCCAGTTCGTGCTTCCGCCCCCGGAGGCTCTAGGCCTCGCCACCGGTGGTGTTCTATCGGGACCTGGCGGACCAACTGACGATCTGATCAATACCCGCCTTTCCAATGGCGAGGCTGTACTCGATGCAGGGCGCACTCGCAAGCTCGTCGAATCTGCGGATGGAATCACGCAGATTGCGCGGTCCGGTAATCGGCCGACCGTTCAATTCCTCTTCCACCCAGGTGCGATGGTCATCAGCGGGTACGGAAACATGGATGAACAGCTCGCGGAACGTGTGTCCGTAATTGCGGCGAGCAAGATTCGGCAATCATTCGATTCGAATTATTCGGGGGTCTCCCTGTGATCCTGGAACTTCTGAACAGCCAGGGCCAGATCGTGCTGGACAAGAAATGGCTGATGACTCCTGCCCCATGGCGCCCTCGCCTCGGAATCCAGAAGCGGTACAGTAAATCAGGCGGCCAGGCAACGGGCGATGAGCAGGTGGATGCGCGCGAGATTCAGCTCAAAATCGAGCGGGGTTTCAA
>CAZUJO010000621.1:0-1812 GCA_964619995.1 uncultured Leptospiraceae bacterium | reverse complement strand
GATGCCGGGAATTTTGCCGAACGGCATGGAACGGAATTTTCCGGTGCCCTGGATATCGTTCTTGATGTTGTCGGCAACGATCTTGCCCATCACATCGGACGGAAATCCAGTCTTCGGAACTCCGAACGGCGCCACGCATTTTGTGAAGGGTGCGACGACCTCGACTGCGAGGCCTGCGGCATATACGTTCTTGTACTTTATATGCTGGTATCCTTCGTTTGTGACGACAAAGCCTTTGTCATCGACGAGTTCCGGGGAATTCCGCATAACGTCCGCTCCGCGGAAAGGAGGGATGATCATCGCCATGCGGTAGGGAAGGACACTGCCGTCTCCAAGGGTCATCTTTTCTTTCTCAATGTTCTGGATCGTGGCGTTCACCTTCCACTTAATGTTGTAAAGCTTCATGAACGCCTCGAGCATCTTCTGGCCGCCGAGCACACCGCCGATTCCAAAGTGACCCAGGAACGGCTCGGGCGTAATCCATGTGATCTCTACTTTGTCGCGAACGCCGCGTTTGCGCAGGTACTTGTCGAGATTGAACAGATATTCGTAGGCCGCGCCCATGCAGCTCGCGCCCTGGCTTGCTCCTACGATGACCGGACCAGGATTCTTCACCACGTCTTCAAACGCCGCATATGCCTTTTCGGCGAGATCCGGTGTGACAATGCATTGAACAAACCCGTCCCTGGGATCGAGGTGGGGGACGGCATCAAAGCCGAGGGATGCCCCGGTCGCAGCGACCAGGTAGTCGTAACCGATGGACCCGGAAGCAGCTGTTTCCACAATGTTCTCATCAGGGCGCACACGCGTTGCACGGTCCTGAATGAATTTGACACCCCGTTTTTCCAGCACCGGGCCGACGGGGAATGTAATGTCCTTCACCTTGCGGGCGCCAAACGGAACCCAGATCAACGATGGGACATAGAGAAAATTCGAAGCCGGACTGATCACGGTGACCTCGGCTGAATTCTTCAGCTTTCGCTTGATTTCCAGCGCTGCCGTGACACCGGCGAAATTAGCACCAAGGACCAAGATCTTTTTCATAAGTCCAATATAGGATACCTGGTATGGTATGCAAGCGGAAAAGCGATTTTTTCCTTAACGGGATCGTGTGATTTTTGTCAGATATGGGAGTTTTGATCGGATCGAATATCAGTCAACAATTCGCTGACTGACCTCACGCCTGCTGCGACTGACTTGGTCGTCTCAAATAGGATCTCGATGGATTTTACCAGCTCTTTTGCCTGCAGGGACTGGTTCTGAATGGATGCTGAGATTTCGAGGCTGGCGGATTTCAAAGTGTCGATCTGGCTCTGGAGTTCGAGCATTTGCTTTTTCTCGGAGCTCACGTATGCGTTTACTTCCTGGACCTGTTCGTTCATGTCGAGGATGCTGCCGGAAATCTCTTCAAAACTTGCACGCGCCTGATCGCTGACTTCCTTTCCCTGCGCTGAGTTTGCGAGGTTTTCGCGAAGCATGCCCGCGATCTGCTTTACCGACGTTGTGCTTTTCTCAGCGAGCTTGGATACTTCGTCGGCAACGACCGCAAACCCGCGGCCCTGTTCGCCTGCGCGGGCCGCTTCGATTGCGGCATTGAGCGAAAGCAGATTCGTTTTGTCTGCGATGCTTCGGATCGTGTTGATGATTTCTCCAATCCGCGAGATGCTGGAATGGATCATGTCCATGGATTGAAAGCTGCCGAGGATGGTCTCTGTCCCGCGTTTCGCATGGGAGAGTGTATCAATGGACTTGTCGTTGATGACAGAAATGATCTGGAACAGCTGCCCAGTGCTCGAGTTAAATTCGGAAAAC
>CAZUJO010000620.1:0-1826 GCA_964619995.1 uncultured Leptospiraceae bacterium | reverse complement strand
CGATCAAACGGCCGTAGCTGGGACTGCGCGTCTTCGTGCGGACGCTGACCTTCTGACTGACCACATAGGCGGAGAGAAATCCTTCCGGTTCGGATGCCTGGACAGATCTGACAGCGTCCTTCGTCGCTGTGAACACATCGTCGTTCAAAAACAACTCTTCGCGCGCCTGGGCGACGACGTTGCCGGATAGGTTGCGGCAGACATCGAGAGTTTTCTCTATTAGAAGGCGCTGGTACTGGAGGATCACAACCGAGGAGAGAGCGACGACAGAAAATGCGACAATTCCAGATGTTAATAACATCAGGCGGACGCGAATCTTGAGCCGACCGCGCAGGGTTGAAAACAGCCCCATAACCAGACTGTCCAGGCCCTGGCGAAGATTGACAAGTACTTACTGTACGGGACGGCTGATTCCGGTTATTCGATCTCGAAAACGACGGCCGAGGCTGCCTGCGGAATGCCTGCGCCCTTGAGGTGGCTCAAGGCTTCGTGCGCCTTGCCGGGGTCGGCAAAGCAGCCCAGAAATACGTTCTCCCTGGGTTCGCCCTTGACGGCGATGCGAAAGGTAAGTCCGCGATCGCTCTGCTCCTTTAGTCCTTTGCAGGGCGCCGGGACCACGTCCTTGAGCTCGGCAACCTTGCCGATTTTGCGCGCGAGACGGTCCGCGTCGGCCGACGAAAACGTTCCGACCTTGATGAGATACTTCGCTGGCGCCGTGTCAGCCATTCTCTCGGCCGAAGGATCGGGATCTTCCACCCCAACGCGCGACGGCTTCGCGCTCGAAGGGTTCGAAGGGCTTTCCTCCGGCTCCGCTGTGCGGGCCGGCCGGTCTGGATTCTTTACGAGACTGTCGGTGCCGCGCACACGCATGAGCTGAACGCCTGCCATGAGACCGAGGGTGAATGCCAGAATGCAGAGAACCAGGGTCGTCACGACCGTGCGATTCTTCTTGCCCAGGTCAGGCCTCTCTGCTTCCAGAACAGGCTCGCGTCGGATCTTTCGTGAGAAATCTATATTCTGCATCTCTTTATATGGAAAATATCGGTCAGAGTGTGAAAACTCACCGAAAATTTCAATGAGATGGTGCGCGCACTCCTACTGGCATTGCTGTGTTTCGCCGGGCCGGTCCACGCCCAGACAGCATTCCGCATCCTGTACAATCTCCAGTCCACAGAGCCCTCCGAGGAGCAGTCGGCCGCCCTGGCGGACTACCTGCGCGCGCATCCGAAGTCCTACTTCCTGGTGCGATCCTTTGCCTGCGACACAGGCGGATTTCGAGTCTCCCTGAAGATCGCAGAAAAGCGGGCCGACCGGGTCCGCGGAATCCTTGCCCGCGAATCTGCTCCGGACCATGCGCGATACGCGCTGCCCGCCGTCATCAAAGGAGAGCCGCGCGTCGATCACAGGCGGCTTGAAGTCGATGCGTTCGAAACGCCCCAGGCCGTCGATCTGGCCATGAAGCAGGCAAACGAGGAGACCGCCCGTTTTCACGAAGCCTTCGCTGAGGAAATCCGGCAGCCGGAGGCGCCGCAGCCGGAAGCTGCCGCCGAATCATCGAACCTGTGGCCTCTGGCGATTCTGCTCTCTCTGATCGCCGCCCTCTTCCTGTATTTCATACTCACCCGGGCAAAGCGCAAGAAAGACCGTCATGCGATCACGCCGGAGCTGGCCGAGGCGGTTGCCGCCATCACGGGAGAAGCGCCCGTGGTGCCGGAACCAAAGGCGCGTAAGAAGAAACCGGTGACGCCCTAAAGAGTCATTGCAACGCACGCATTCGTAAAGGAGCTGATTAGACCCATGGCTGCGAAAAAGAAAACGAACAAACC
>CAZUJO010000619.1:0-1855 GCA_964619995.1 uncultured Leptospiraceae bacterium | reverse complement strand
ATCCAGGTGCGCGGCCCTTGCGCGAAACGGGCATACTCATCAAAAACGGCGGCGGCATTGCGATGCACGATCCCCGCATCCTCGAGCTCCCGGAAGTCCTCCACGCACCATTCTTCTTCTTCGCAGTACAGCCGTGACCAGAGAATCATCGTGGGAATGCCACACTGCAGGCATTCAAGAAAGCCGGTGCCCGGCTGATCCCACAGCACGACGGAGGCAAGATTCACGGTTTCCTGAGTCAGGCCTTTGTCAAAATGCTCGGCGCAGTCAAAGAAATCTCCGCCAATTTGTTTCATACGCGCATACGTTTCACGCAAGAGATGCAGTGTGAGCGCGTTGTAGGGTTTGCAGTGAATTCTGATTTTTCGCGAGGCTGCCTGAGTGACAACTTCGCACATCTCCGCGGAAAAATCCTGGAGAACGTCGCGGCGCACGGACGAGGCGCCCTGCGGAGCTCCGGGAAACCTTTTCATCATCTGGGGCATCCACAGAAAATCAAACGGGCGGTCCCCCCCCATCCTGTAGTTCTTCCAGTAGCGCCGTCGTTCTGACATCCAGGGACCCGGGAAGGGCGCAACCTCAAGCGATTTGAGTTCGGGATGATCGGGCAATCGCGTCCATCCCCAGCTGAGAAAAACGTCTGTATCGGGCAGCTCGACTTCGTTCATGTGCATGAAGTCTTTGTAATATCCGTAGTGCCCTCCGTGCTGGAACTTCACGATCTTGAATCCGAGAGATCTGGCGGCTCCAATCACGAACATGGAATGAGAACTCCCGTCGCCGGATGAGATCAGCGCGCGGGTGCGGAATGGCCGCATGAGGGCGGCTGCAATTTCATGATTGGCGACAACGCCCTCGAAAAACTGCGCGGGAAAAAACTCGCAAAGGAATTCCTGGAAGAGCTTTGCCGCGGATTCCATTTGCTCCGGAGCAAGTTCGCAGAGATCGAGCAGACTGCGCACCTCTTCGGTAGAAGCGACGGAGGAAAATACCGTTTCACGAAGCCGGAGGTCTCTCTCCACTGCCGGCCAGGACCAATTGTCCGCCACGCGCTTGAGCTGGTGTCGCACGAAGAAACCGCGCCGGTGGAATGCGAGGTCGGCATTCGCAAGAGTCAGGACTGGAATCGGATCCTGCGGCATGAGCCGCCCGACCAGACGATCCCAGCGAAATCGCAGGCGCTCTCCCCACGCGGTGTGGTCCATGCGGAACAGAAGGTTGCGTCCCGCGACAACAGGGGTGCCTTCAAAAACCAGAACCTCATCCGATGCTTGAAGGGCAAAAATGGGAGCAAACAGGCGGATCATCCACTGATTGAATCCCGGATCGAGCGAAAGCGCCTCTACATCTTCGTGAACATTGATACTGCGCGTATGCCGGCCGGCGGGGACTTCCAGCTCAGGAACCTCGCGCACGGCGCGCGAAACACGCATAAGTCGGTCAAAAAACAGATGCGCAACAGGCAAGAATGCGCGCCTCGCATATACTCGAGCGGCCGTCCGTGGGATTTGCTTTCCCTCAAAGAAAGTTGAGCACAGCAATTCGACGCTCCGGATCGTGAGAGATCGCAGGGCAGAAGAAAGCGCGAGCAAATCGTCCTTCGGAATTACAATTCCGCGAACCTTTTCGCTTTGAAAAAGCGAGAGGCAGTCTTGCTGGACTGGTTCGGCCGTGAGAAGCTTCATTTTACGGAGGACCATGATCGATCTTTGTAAGCCAGGATGCGCTTCTCGAGCACGAACCAGGATGCAACGGCGACTGTGAAGACCAGCGCTACGTTTCCAAGGTCAACGAGAAGCCAGAGGAGCGAATCGTTCGGAGGGGCCGCGCCGAATCTCGCCAGCATCCCTTCCGA
>CAZUJO010000618.1:0-1857 GCA_964619995.1 uncultured Leptospiraceae bacterium | reverse complement strand
GTCCGAATCGAAAGATTCAGGCTTTCCGCTGTTTCTGAGAGTTTCATACCCAGCAATTCTCTGTTGGATACTACTGTGCGCTCCGGCTCAGGTAGACGTGAAATGGCGGACAAAATCTCTTCCTGAATAATTTTTTTCTCGATTGCGTCGTCCTGTCCCGGTCCCTCCTCGGGCAGAAGCGACTCTTCGATCTGAGAGGTCTGCTCGATCGGGCGGGCCCCTTTTGCAAAGAAATCGGTCAAAACGTTGCGCGCAATCGCAAGCGACCAGGCGCCAAAATCGCCGCGGCTTGCGTCGAAGGAATTCCAGGATCTATGGATGCGCAGGAGGACTTCCTGAGTGAGATCTTCGGCCGCTTCGCGGTCTACGCGCCGCGAGAAAAACGCCAGCACCTTCTGCCGATGCTGTCCCAGCAGCTGTGCGAGCACCTCACTCATGCCGTGCCAGAGTAGCATCCCTCCCTTCGAGAAGCGAGCAAAAGACGTTTCCCCTCGCCCGGAGCAGGCAAAAAAGCTTGTAATTCGCCGGGGCCGCCTGATTGTCTCGGTCATGGCCGATATGGAACGTCTGCGAATTGACCTTTTCTCGGACGTCATCTGCCCATGGTGTTACCTCGGCAAGAAACGTCTCGAAGCAGCGATCCTCTCGAAAGACTGGCCTGTTGACATTCACGTCATTCACCAGCCGTTTGAATTGAATCCAGATACGCCCGCGGGCGGCGTGAATCGCAAAGAGTATCTCTACGAAAAATACGGCGACCGCATCGAAGAGGCGGACGTTCGCCTGCGAGAAATGGGAAAGGATGCCGGAATTGAGTTCAACTTTGACAGCGCGGAACGAATTCCCAACACAAAGGACGCGCATCGTTTGATTTATTTCGCCGCCACCCGCGGCCTGCAGTCGAAAGCCGCGGACTCGCTATTTCGCGCTTATTTTACGGACGGACGAGACGTGGGAAATGTCGATGTTCTCGCCGACATTGCCGCCGAGTGCGGGCTGGACCGCGCGGAAGCGCTGCAATTTCTCAAGAGTGAGGAAGCCGTCGAGGAAGTCCGGTCGATTGAAGCGCAGGCGCGCAATCTGGGAATCACGGGTGTGCCGTTCTTCATTCTCGACGGCAGACTGGGCGTCTCGGGCGCTCAATCTGAAGAAACGTTTGTGCGCGCGATTGAGGCCGCTCTCGATCCAAACCATCCATCCGCCCGCGCGGACTGAATTTTTTTTGGGCCGTTAACCCGGGTTCATGACAGCGCCGGAGTTTTCGGATACACTCTGCTCAACATGAAAAAGGAGTTCGACCATGATTCTCATGCCCGTTGCGTCCGTTGATTTTGACCCGTCCGAAGCCAGCATCGCCTGGAAACTTCTCACACGCGCGGGGATTCCCGTGCAATTCGCCACGATAGACGGCAAACCCGGAAGCGGCGACGAACGCATGCTGACAGGGGCGGGCCTTGGACCCTGGAAGCGCATTCTTATGGCACGCAAGGATGCAATCGACGCTTACAACGAAATGACCGCGCATCCAAATTTTGTAAAACCTCTTAAGTATTCGGATCTTCGCGCTTCTGATTTCAGGGCCATCATGCTCCACGGCGGGCATGCGCCCGGAATCAAGCCGTATCTGGAGTCCGGAGAACTTCAGAAGCTGATCGCAGACTTCATGGCCGCGAAGAAGCCGGTCGGCGCAATCTGCCACGGCGTGCTTCTCGCCGCGCGGAGCAAGGCCGCGGACGGAAAATCGGTTCTTTACGGCAAAAAAGTCACATGCCTTCTGCGTTCGCAGGAGATGGCCGCTTACAATCTCACGCGCGCATGGCTCGGCACCTACTATCGCACGTATCCGAACACAACGAC
>CAZUJO010000617.1:0-1860 GCA_964619995.1 uncultured Leptospiraceae bacterium | reverse complement strand
AGACCGAGCAATTCGCGCAGCACTGCGAGGGCATCGTCTGTTTTTCCATGGGTTCCGCCGATGGAACACATGAGCGTCGCGCAGACCATGAAGCGATGTTTGCCGTGGTAGGGGCGCTTGAAGTGCGTGTAGAAAGTCACCATGCCCAGAACATGGGCTGCGCTGACCTCGCATTTCTTCGCAACGAGTTCCATTGCTGCGTCGTCGATGCAGCCAAACTCACGTTCCGCCAGCCGGAGGACCATGAGCAGCGCCGATTTCTTGTTTGGGAAATCAGCGAGGATATTTTCCAGCTCTGCTTCTGCCTGGGCTGAGAACTGCGCCATGGCAATCAGAGAATGCGGGCCCGATTCTGCTGTCAAACAGCAATTACCGGAGCCCGCGTTGGTTTTCTTCCGTGGTCCGGCTCAGGCAGCCTGCCCGTGTCCCTGCGGTTCAGGAGTCCTGCCCGCAACTTCTTCGAACGTCTTCTGATAGTCCGGATGATTCGTGCCGAGGATTCGATCCCAGAAGTTAAAGTACAGGCTGTAATTGTAGTGGGTTCTCGAGTGATGCATGTTGTGATGCGTGGATGTATTGATCCACTTTGTGACCGCACCTCGCAGAAAGTTCTTCGGGAAGAATTCATATCCGGTGTGAAACCAGATATTCATGATCATCGCATAGAATGTGTGAAACAAAATCATGTAACGATAAGAAGGAACGGCGATCGTGAACAGAAGAAGGTAAAGCCCCTCAAGCACGGCTTCGATCGGATGAAATGAGTACGCTGCAAACGGAGACGGATTGATCGATCTGTGGTGCACAAGATGCACGTGCTTGAAGAGAAGCTTTGAATGCATCGCGCGATGGGCCCAGTAGAACCAGGTTTCATGCCAGATGGTCAGCAGAATGAAACTGAATCCAATGTACCAGTACCCGTATTGCTCTGCGTCGATGTAAACGCGCGTGATTCCAAACTGGCGGAGATACAGGGAAAACAAACCGATTCCCGTGAAAATCACGAGCGTTCCAAACGAATATTTGATCTCATACCAGATGCGCTCGGACCGCGGGAAAGCGTCCTGGATCCGAAAGCGCGTCATGGAGGTTTTTCCGATCACCCAGAAGATCAGGAAAGCCAGGCCGGCCAGCGGATAATACCGGATGAAGTTCATTGTAAGAAGAAACGATCCGGCCTGCTCAAAGCAGGGCAGAGTGTAGCCGCATTGGAGGATGTTCATGTTCATGCAGTGAGAATACTCCGTTCTGGAGAATGAATCGACCACCCTTATAAAGCCGGCCGCAAAAACGGGTCCAGCTTTATACTTCAGGCCGAATGACGTTAAGGATGCGTGATTTTCTCTGATCCAGCGGCAAGGAGTCGCCTGCCAGAGCATCGAGTATTTTCTTGTCCAAATGGAACCCTGGACATCTGTGAAGAATCGGGTCGCCCGCGCTGCCACCGCGCTGAGCCAGACTCCCCTCCTGGAATGGTTTTTGTTCTATATCATTGCCCTTGCGGGGTTCGCCGTCCTTCGTCTGGCGCTGGTCGTTTCACAGATTCGGCACGGCCATGCCGTGGACTGGGGTCTGCTTCCCGCCGCTATGGTCGCAGGCCTTTCTCCAGACCTCATGATGACCGGGTTCATAGCCCTGATCCCGTCGACGCTGGCCGCGGTCGCAACGCTGCTCCCGGGCAGGTGGACCCGCATCGTACGGATCACCGCCCTCGCAGTCGGTTCCGCTCTCCTGGGCGCAGCCTTTCTCGCATCCGTGCTTGACCTTGAGTTCTGGCCCATCTTCGGAGAGCGCATCAACTCAGTTGTGATTGCATGGGCACAGACTCCGCTTACGAGCCTTCGCGCCGCGTTCCAGTCC
>CAZUJO010000616.1:0-1861 GCA_964619995.1 uncultured Leptospiraceae bacterium | reverse complement strand
GTGTCAGCCGTTAGCCGCTCTTTCTTGATTTCATCAACGTTGAAAGGAGGATTTGCAAGTACGAAGTCAAAAGCACCCACGGATTCATGTGGATCAGAATAGTAGGAATTCTCTTTGCGAATATCGCCTTCGAGGCCATGAACGGCAAGGTTCATTTTCGCAATCGGCAATGCGACATCCTTCAGTTCCATTCCGTAAATCGTGATTTCGCTGCTTGGATTCTTCTTGTGCTCTGATACGAAACGAGCGCTCTGAACGAACATACCTCCTGATCCGCATGCTGGATCGTAAATTCGTCCGTGGAACGGTTCAATGACTTCAACCAGGAGACGGACTATACTTGATGGCGTATAGAATTCCCCGCCCTGCTGGCCTTCACTCATGGCAAAGGTGCCAAGGAAATATTCGTAGACCTTTCCGATACTATCGCCTTCCAGATCAGCCGGAATCGATGCAACAAGTTTCAGAAGTTCCGCTATTGTATCTGATTCAAATTGCTGATAGTTTCCTGGGAGCACTCCTCGCAACTGAGGATTGTGCTTCTCGATTGCTTTCATCGCATCGGTCACGAGCTGACCTGTTGACTTTCCGCCTTTGCCACCTTCGGGAATTGTCAGCAGATAATCGAAGCGTGCTTCCTCCGGCAGAAAGACTACGCCTACGGCGAGATATGCGTCAGCATCATCCACTCGTGATCCACGTCGACTGGTCGATGCAGCCTTCTCAAGTTTTGCACGCTGGGCGGCGAAACGCACATCGGCAAATCGCAGGAAAATCAAACCAAGGACTGGTTGCGAATATTGCGCTGCAGTCAGGCCAGAGTTCGCACGGAGTTGGTCTGCCGCTTTCCAGAGGCGATCTTCGAGTGCAGATTGCGATTCGTCTTTCTTTGATTCAGCGATCCATTTCATGCTTTATTTGCCGCCTCTTTGCAAACCTGTGTAATAAGAAATTCTCCGATGTCCGTTGCGCATAACTCCTCTCTGGTCATCTTCGCAGCAATTCTCCAGTTATTCTTCTTCCCCCAGAACTTGGGCAATCGATCTGGCATGTCAAAATCGCCGAGGGCTCGATAGTCAGCCCCGAAAACATTCTGTATCTGATTTTCAGGAAAATAATTTTCAATGGCCCGACGGTCCGTTATGTGAGCCTCTATTTGCAGCCCTTCACAAACCTTCACAAAGTCCTGTCTCTCCCTCTTAGCAGGTCCGTTTAGCTCTCTGCGCTCGCTATCGACTATTGCGAATATCCTGGTCGTTACTCGCCTGAAGTCCGCAACGATGTCTGAGTATGAGCCCGAAGCCAGATTGTTGCCACCCAGAGGTATGATCAGAACTTTGTGCTCGTGTCCCAGGAGTCGGAGGAATTGCCGAAACACTCGGACGTCACCAGGACCTTCGACTAACAAAAGAGTATCAAAGCCGACGGACTCATGGGCACTGTAATTGAGTTCACCAAGCAGCTGCGCACCCGTTGGATGCGAAACTGCGTCTTCAAAAGGGCTGCAGTTGGACAGCCCGTTGTCCTTCCTCACGAGATAGATTGAGTCAGCAAAGGATCGAGCGAGTCCCAGCGAGTGAGTCGCTACAAGGAGGCCTTTCGCACTATAACAGGCAAGAATTTCAAGAAACCTTGCTTGAAGTGCGGGATGAAGATGCGATTCGGGTTCATCAATGAGAATATAGGAGGCGTCCGAGAAGGCCGCATTTGCGAGGATGACAAGAATTTCAGAAACACCCGAGCCGACCTCATCCAGCCTAAATGGGTGCCCATTTATCTTCAGACTGAGAGAGTTTCCTTCCGGCGGCGCATTTACCTCGAACTGGCGAAAACCAAGAAGCTCACGAATACCCTCTTCCAC
>CAZUJO010000615.1:0-1862 GCA_964619995.1 uncultured Leptospiraceae bacterium | reverse complement strand
CTCCAGAACGGTTTCGTTGCCGGCTAACGTTTCGTACACATGCTGCGCATAATAACCAATCTTTGTGTCGACTCCCCAGCGCGTTTCGCCTCCCAGAGCCTTCAAGGAACCGTGAATCGTTTTCAGGAAGGTTGACTTGCCCTGTCCGTTGTCGCCAAGGATGGCGAAATGTCCGCCCCGCTTGATTTCAAAGTCAATCTTGTCAGCGATGACCTTCTCGCCGTAGCCGATCTTAAGATCCTTCACGCGCAAAGCCACGCCGCCCTGCCGGTCCGGGGAAGGGATGCGCATGCGCACGTTGCGGGCCTGGCTTGCTACTTCGCGCGTCTGGAGGCGCGCTATCTGCTTCATCTTCGACTGTGCCTGGGTTGCTTTCGAGGCTTTCGCGCGGAATCGATCCACGAAATTCTGAAGTTCGCGTCTGCGCGCTTCGATGTTTTCATTTTCGCGCAGGGCCTGTTCGCGGATCTCGCGCTTGTATTCCAGGTATTCTTCGACGTTGCCCGGGAAAGAGGAGATCGTTTTGTTATCCACTTCGAGCGTGTGTGTGCAGGTTTTCATCAAAAACTCGCGGTCGTGCGAAATGATGAGCGCTGCGCCCGAAAACGTGCGGAGGAAATGCTCCAGAAGAAGGAGCGTTTTCAAGTCCAGGTAGTTCGTGGGTTCGTCAAGCATGAGCAGATTCGGTTCCGCAAGCATCATCGCCGTGAGTTTGACGCGCATGCGGTAGCCGCCTGCAAGTCCCGAGATCCGCGAATCGAGCATGTCGCCTTTGATCTGAAAGCGTCCCGCAATTTTTCCGCAGCGCCATTCTTCCTGCTCTGTGGTCCGGACTAGAAATTCAAGAACGGTCTCTTCGGGAAGATGGGTGTCCTTCTGTTCGAGATAGGCGAGGCGAAGGTCCTTGCTCAGCCAGACGGACCCGGAGTCCGCTTCCTCTTTTCCCGTGATGATATTGAACAGAGTCGATTTGCCGGCCCCGTTTCTGCCAATCACGCCGAACTTCTGGTCTTCAGAGACGACGACTTCTGCGTCGTCGAAGAGTACGCGCGGACCGTATTGCTTGTGGAGTCCGCTGATCTGTATGAGTGCTGCCATCCAGTTACGTTTTTTAAAAGGCCCAGGGCATAAATTACTTTTTGCTTGTTTGATCCTGCCGGCCGTGTAACACAGGACCATGCGCATTGCTTTGCTTCTTCTTTTGGTCCCGGTTTCCCTCTTCGCCCACCCGGGGCATCCTGCCGGACCGTTGTCGGGTCTCTGGCATCCGTTCAGCGGAATCGATCACGTCCTGGTTATGATGGCTGTTGGATTTGCGGCCATGCGTCTGGGCGGGACCATGCGCTTCGCGGCGCCCGCAGTATTTCTTTCCGCCATGGCCGCGGGTTTCCTGAACTCAACGGCATCTTCATCCATCGAACTCATGATCCAGGTGAGCCTGATCGGCTTCGCGCTCATTCTCGCTTCCGGCGTGAAACTTTCGAGCTTCGCATTCGTGCCCCTGGTGGTTTTTGCCGGGTTCTTTCACGGCGCAGCCCATGCGGAAGGCGGCAGCTCGATCGCGTATGCGGCGGGCTTTCTCATGGCCACGGCTGGATTGCACGCTCTGGGTCTTGCGCTCGGCGCCATGCCGGCGAGAAAATGGACGGCCGGCATTCTTGCTGCCGCAATGACCGCGGCTGCATTCGCAGGTTGAGAGAGTCGCGGGGATGCCCGCGACCCTTTGTCTCTTACTCCGCTTTCAGATCTCGGGTCATCAGGTCCTGAATGGCCTGCTTGACCGGTTTGTCTTCAAACAGCACTCTATAGACTTCCGTCGAAACCGGCATGCTGATGTTCTTTTCGACGGCCACTTCGTGCAC
>CAZUJO010000614.1:0-1913 GCA_964619995.1 uncultured Leptospiraceae bacterium | reverse complement strand
GGTCTGAAGCGACAACGGCGCCATGGCCATCTGCGAAACCATCAGCCCCAGGATGCGCGAATATTCAGCAGGCGGATCCTTCACGATCCCCCCGGCTTTCGTGAAATTCACCACGGCGGAGAAGTATTGCTTACTATAATATAGAGCCCATCCGTCAAGGATCGTGGCATAGTACTCAAGCTGCGCCCAGTTCTGAGCCTGAGCCTCGTAGGTAACGTCTTCCGCCAGCTTGTGGGCCAGTTCCGGCCGGTCTTTCAGGAGAATCTGCGCGAGGCGAATTTTTGCATACTGGGCGATCGGCTCGCCGAGGTCAGTTTTCCCGCGCGAATCTTTGAGCATTTCGAGCGCGCGGGCCGCCCGCGCGCTGTCGCCGGAGAGATGAAGCACGAGCGCAAGCCTGAGGCGCAGGCCGTCCTTTGAATAAGTGAATCCGGTCCACGGATCCTTGCCGTGAAGGCCCGATAGATCCACGTTCCCTTCGATCATCTCAGTAAGGTTGTCCACGGCCTGTTTGTAGCGCCCGGAGAGCATCATCCAGTCCACGCGCGCCATGCGAAGATCGAGGTTTCGCAGGAACGCGCGGTTCTCGGTATACCGGAGCGCAGACGCGAAATCGCCGGCGCTTGCGAGGTAAAACGGAATGCGCGCGCGAAGGTCATTTGCCCAGGATGTATCAATTCCGCGCAGCATCCGCTCCTGCATGATGGCCGCTTCGAGCGGCAGGCGAAGGCGGTTCAACTTCTCGGGCAGACCTTCTGCAAGCCTGTAGTACAGAGCCGGACGCAACGGGTTGCGCAGCAGAAACGGACCGGCCGCTGATTGGAGATCTTTGACCTGCTGAACCGTGACTTGCGGAAGCGCGACAAGCAATTCTGCGCTGGCCCGAAGGCGAAGGAGTCGGCATGCGTCGTCGAGCTCAGGAATCCGGCATGCGATTGCGGCGACGGTCTGCGCCGGCTGACGTGCCAGCAGCGCCGAATAATATTCGAGAATCGGTTTTTGCGAGACGTCCGCCCGCATCATCTGCGCCGCGAGATCGTCGCGAATCGATCTTTCATCAGGCCCGCGAAAGAATGAATGCGAAGCCGTGTGGTGTGCGCGAAGAAACGAGTCGGTTTCCCCGGCGAGCATCTCCGTGAAATCGGACCGCCGCGATGGATTGAAGGTTCCATAGTCCAGCAGGCGCGGAGCAAGAGAGCGGCGTTCAGAAAGCGGCAGAGATTTCCAGTCGGAGACCTTGAATTCCGCGAGCAGTATCTTGCGGGAGCCGAAATAGATTTCTGTTTCTACAGCAGGAAGCGCGTGCGCCAGGAGGGAAACGACGAGGACGACATAATATCGCACGAAGGACATTTTGCGCGCTGCCTGGAGTTCTGTAAATTTCTAAATCTTTTTGCCTGGATGATTGATCGTGTTTTTCGTTTGACTCAGGAAAGACAGAGCAGAACTCAACAAGCATGAGAAATTTGTATCTGGTCATCTGCGTTTTTGTTTCCGGAGCTCTCTTTGCTCAGGCGCCCGCCGCTCCCGAAAAACCTGCTGCGGCAGCATCTCAGGAAGATCCGCACAACGGGGACAACTACCTGGAACGCCAGACAGCCCTCAAGGGCATGGACAGCCTGCGTTCCGAACTTCAGAAAGACGTTCGCAAGCTCGGAATCATGGTGACCAACTACGGCTCACAGGTGCCCGGCTCCGACGCCGCTCTGAAAAAAGTCCGCGATCAGTACGAAGAAGGATCCGTTCTCTACTACCGCCAGCAGTACGTGAAGAGCCGAGAAGTCTTTAACCAGGCGCGCAACGACGCAATGGATCTCTATAAGAAATTCAATGATATGTATGCCAAACAAACTGACGAACTGATGATTCAGTGCGCGAAAGCAGTTGCGAACCAGGAAACCACGGCAGCCGGG
>CAZUJO010000613.1:0-1918 GCA_964619995.1 uncultured Leptospiraceae bacterium | reverse complement strand
CAGGCGACGCCCGAGCAGGTCATAATGGACATCGCGAACAGCGCGGAACTCCGTTCTTCGAATCTCTGGGTACTTCTCCTTGCCATTTTGATCGCGTCGGTTGGCTTGAATGTAAATTCTTCAGCCGTTGTCATCGGCGCCATGCTGATTTCGCCGCTGATGGGACCGATCATGGCTGCAGGCCTGGGCGTAGCTATTCATGATTTTGACTTGATGCGTCGTGGCGGCATTAGCCTTGCCCTCGCCGCCGTGGCTTCCATTCTTGTATCTACGATATACTTTACGCTTTCTCCTCTGGAGATTGCAGGCAATGAGCTTCTGGCACGGACCAGTCCCACTGCGTGGGACGCACTCATTGCATTTTGCGGAGGACTCGCCGGCGCAGTCGGCATCACTCGGGTCGAGAAGACGAATGTGTTGCCGGGCGTTGCGATCGCTACGGCTTTGATGCCGCCACTGTGTACAGCAGGGTATGGCATCGCCACCGGGAACTTTGGATATTTTGCAGGCGCCCTCTATCTCTTTTATGTGAATTCGATTTGTATTGCACTCGGTACTCTGATCATTTGTCGCGCGCTACATTATCCACGCATTTCTTACCTGGATCCAACCCGACGGCGCAGAGTTCGAAGAACTATCGCTATCGTGATTCTAGTTTCAATTCTTCCGAGCGCATACTTTGGTTACAATCTCGTTCGGAAGACAATTTTTGAGAAGAATGCGCGCGCCTTCATCGAAAGGGAAGTAGGAGCTGAGAACGCTCAAATCTTGAGTAAAACAATCTCTTTTGACGCGCGCAGGATTGTGGTCGTCGTTCTTGGAAAACCATTGGGAGTCCAGGATCACAAACGATTGGCCATGCGTCTTGCGGACTACGGTCTCGCGGGTGTTGCGCTCGAGGTACGCAGCGGATTGGATTTTCAGGCCGCGACGGCCGCGGATCCAGGCGAAAAGGAACAGCGAGATCGCGAAGAACGACAGTTGAAGCAGCTCCTGGCGGAAATGGAAGTAATCTTCCCCGGTGTCAAAGGTGTGGCTGCAACGCGAGCTCCTCTTGTGGCAGAAGGCAAGACGGTGGAGCAGGTGACTCTTGTCTACGTGAGCGGGGTTCCTCGTATGGTGAATTCTGAGCGCGCACGGATGGTTCAATGGCTTGAGGCTCGTACGGGTACCCGCGTGAAATTGATCACGGATTGAGTTGGGCTTCGGTGAATCACTGCGCGACCTACAGCCGCGAATAGAAGGAGTAATTAGCGCAGGAAAGCATAATCAGACTCCGGAGGAAAATTGCAAGAATCTATCGACAGTGATGGAGTATTCGTTATTGCGGAGACTTGCGTCAAGATCCAGAAAACAACGATGGCGTGATTGCCCGATCTTTCGCGCGTCATCGTCTTCTATTTCTCGCTGTTTTGACCGGGCTCACTGCCGGTCTGGCGGCAGTTAGTCTCAAGATACTCGTACATTTGGTTAGTGGGATCAGTACGAGTCGTTTGCCCGGCAGCGTCTTCTCTTTTCTTCCTGCAGCCGGTCTCCTTCTGACTATAGTATTTACACGCTTTGTTTTGCGAGCGCAACCGGGAACCACTGCGGATATCCTCGTTACAATCGTGCAGCGCTCGAGCATCGTGGAGCGTTTTAAGATGATCTCGCATCTCGTGGGGAGCGCCCTCACCGTCGGGCTTCTTGGATCGGCGGGACTCGAGTCTCCAATCGCGATTACTGGTGCCGCAATTGGTTCGAATCTTGGGCGTAACGTAAACTACAAAGAGAGAACGCTCCTCCTTTCTTGCGGAGCGGCCGCGGGCATCGCGGCCGTTTTTAATGCCCCCGTTGCGGGAATGCTCTTTGCGATTGAAGTTCTGTTGCTGGATGTTTCCCTCTCGTCAATCATTCCTCTGGTGGCGGCTGCCGTGAC
>CAZUJO010000612.1:0-1929 GCA_964619995.1 uncultured Leptospiraceae bacterium | reverse complement strand
AAGACGGAGTCGTTCTCACCACGTACGGACGTTCGAGCGGATTCTGTCTCGATCCAATCGAAAAGAAACCTCTGAATCATTTCTATCCCGGCACTTCCGTTCTCTCCTTCGGAACCGTGGGCTGCAACCTCGGCTGCCGATTCTGCCAGAACTGGGACATCAGCAAAGTGCGCGAAGACACGCTCCTTCTCGACCGCGCCTCTCCGGAACAGATCGCGCGCACGGCAGTCGAGACCGGCGCGAAGAGCGTGGCATTTACGTACAACGATCCTGTCATATTCGCCGAGTATGCGCTCGATACCGCCGCTGCCTGCAGAGCGGCCGGAGTCAAAACCGTGGCCGTCACTGCCGGATACATCACCGAGGAAGCGCGCGAAGAATTCTTTCAGGGCTTTGACGCGGCGAATGTCGATCTCAAGGGATTCACGGAAGACTTTTATGCAAAGCAGTGCCTCGCGGAACTTGCGCCCGTTCTGTCTACGTTGAAGTACATTGCGCGCGAATCACAGACCTGGCTTGAGATCACAACTCTGCTCATACCGGGGCTGAATGACAGAGCAGCCGAAATTGATGAGATGACCCGCTGGATCGAAAACGAACTCGGGCCGGATGTGCCGCTGCATTTCACGGCATTTCATCCGGACTTTCGACTTCAGGAAATCGGCAGCACGCCGCATGAATCGCTCGTGCGGTCGAGAGACATTGCCATGCAGAATGGTCTGCGCTACGTATATACGGGAAATGTGCATGACCCCGCTGGATCGAGCACGTACTGCCCGTCCTGCGGCCAGCTCCTGATTGGGCGCGATCGGTTCGAGATTGGCGAATACAACATCCACAACGGAAGCTGTAAATGCGGTCAAAAAATTCCAGGCCGGTTCGAAAACGAGGCTGGAACCTGGGGATCGCAGCGTCGGCGCGTCCAGATCAGCGTTTGAATTGATTGCAGGCGCGGCGTGTGAACGTTGGATCGTGCACACGGGATCGGCAAAACCAAATACTCGAATTCCTTCCATTATCAAAAGCGCCGCCATGCTTTACCTGGTGTGCCTGTTCATCGGCGTGCTCACGGGCACAGGCTCGGTGATTTTTGCGTGGATCCTTGAACGCTCCGAAGACCGTCTCCTGCATGCCGTCATCAAATTCGGCGGCGATCAGCCGTTTGATTTTCACACACTGCCGGATCTGCGGCTGCTCGGGCTGCTCGTGGCCGGCGCGATCGTCAACGGCATCATCATCCGCTACTTTGCTCCCGAAGTGCGCGGAAGTGGAATCGACTTTATCATCGATCGCTTTCACAATCACGAAGGAAAAATGCGCGGACGCGTCGCGACCTATAAGTCCATCGCGACGATTGCATCGCTCAGCACGGGCGCAAGCGGAGGAAAAGAAGGACCGGCAGCGCAGATTGGAGCCGGAATCGGTTCGCTGATTGCAAACCGCATGCACATCGGCGCGCGGGCGCGGCGCACGATGCTTCTCGCGGGAGCCGCAGGCGGCCTCGGAGCGATCTTTCACGCGCCCCTTGCCGGAGCCCTGACAGCTGTCGAAATGCTCTATCGCGAAGACGTTGAATCCGATTCCCTGGTACCCTGCATCATCTCTTCTGTCAGCGCGTATCTCGTCTTCACTCTGTTACACGGAAGCGGACCAATCTATCCGGCAGGCAATCTCTCGTTCTATTTCACCGACATTCCTTTCTTTGTCGCACTGGGCGTCCTCTGCTTTGTCTGCGGTTTCTTTTTTGTGCGAACGTACGAATTCGTAACGTCTGTGTTCAAACATTCGCGCATTCCTGCCTTCTTTCAACCCATCATCGGCGCTGTGCTTGTGTTCGCGATTGCATGCGGCTTCCCGCAGGTGCTTGGCAGCGGCGCGGAATCGCTTCGCGTTCTCATGCGGGAACACACGCTCGCCGCATCGCTCGCG
>CAZUJO010000611.1:0-1932 GCA_964619995.1 uncultured Leptospiraceae bacterium | reverse complement strand
CTCCCGGATGACTTTGAATCTCTTGCCGCGCAGGGCAGAGAGGCGTTCGACGCGCACGACGCTCCGCGCGCAAGGTCCTTCTTTGAAAAGGCGCTGCAGATCCAGGAAACCGAAGAGGTGCTTGAAAAGGCTCTTCGCTCCTGCCTTGCGATGCGCGACTGGAAAGAAGCCCGCAGGCTTGCGGCAAGGGCCGACTCGCTCTATCCGGGGAACAATCGCTTTCTTTACCTCGCCATGCGCGCGTGCAAGGGCTCAGGCGATCTTCCGGGCGCAATTGAATTCGGAGAGCGGTGCCTTCTGCGGGAACCGCGCCATGCGAAGAACCTCCTGCACCTCGCGGACTGTTACAGGCTGAGCGGAAACCAGGCGAAGGCAGGCGCCCTTCTCGCGCGCGCAGAAAAACAGGGCGCGCCTTCCGGAAAGCTTCGCGCGCTCATCTCGGGAGCGCTCCTGATCGCAGCCACGCTTGCCTTCCCTCTGCGCGCAGCGCCGATCCTGCATCTTGAATCATCGCGCGAGCAGGCGTGGGAAGTAACGTCAGGCGAACTTGATCCCGAAGCTGAATCCCGCGCCGCGCTTAACGGAGCGGCTTCGGATGCGAGCATTCAGTGGAGGCCTGCGCGAATCCCGGGAAATCTCTCGGACCGGCCGGGATCTGTCTGGCTCAGAACGATCTTTTCCCTCAAGGAACTCCCCGCACGGTCCGTCGCGCTCCGCCTCGGAGTCATCCGGGACCGGGACCGTGTCTTCCTCAATGGAGTTCAGGTCGGGAGCACCGGGATCTGGGATGCACCGAATGCACAGGCGTTTGACCGAAGCAGAATCTATGAAATCTCACCGCAGACCCTCCGCGTCGGCGAGAACGTGCTCTTGATACAGGTTCAGGGCACAGGCGATCAGACTCCCGCGATTCTTCAGGGGCCTCTGCAGCTCACCGGACTTCGAGAGGCCCTGCTGCGCAGGCAGACGACGGCTTACCTTCATGGATTTCTTGCCATCGCGTACGGCACCACCGGGCTCTACTTTCTGTTTCTATTTATCAAGCGCAGCGAAGAGAAGGACAACCTTTTCTTTGGCCTGTTTGCCGCCGCAGTAGGCCTGAGCACGCTGTTTGAAAGCGAAATGAAATACAATCTCGCCGACGCGTTTCTCCCCATGAAGCGAGCGGAGCTCATAACAGCCTGGGCTGCGATCGCGTTCTATTTTCTTTTTATCACGCAGTATTTTCCCGAGCGGCGCTCGGTGGACCGCCGTGTGCTTCGCACAGTCGGGAGCATCGGCATTGGGACGATCGTTCTCGCAAGCCTCATCGTGCTTGTCACATCCGACGCAAGCCTCTGGCTGAAGCTGCGAAGCTACGGGGTGCACGGCGCCGCCTTCTTCCTGCTTGCCGTATCCGGCGGCGGACTCGTCTTCAATCGCATAAAATCGCGGGAGTCAGACGCATTCTACGTTCTTGCCGCGTTCGCGCTGTTATGCGCGGGAGCTGTCCTCGGCAAACTTGCAGAGAACGGATTCATTGCGTTTCCGAATATCTTCGAGCCATTCCTGGCCGTCTTTGTCCTTACAAATGCCGCCGTTCTTTCGAACCGCATTCTGCGGCTGACCGCGCAGGTTGAAGAAATGAACGCAGACCTGGAAGCCCGAGTCGAACGCAGAACCCAGGAACTCAACGACTCTCTTGAGAAAGTAAAGCAGCTGAAGGAAAGCCAGGACGCAGATTACTTCCTGACAACCCTGCTTCTGGCTCCGCTTTCCGGAATCCGGCTGAAAGATCCGCGGATTGAGCCCGGAATCCTGATTCAGCAGAAGAAAAGCTTCGATTTCAGAAAGTGGCGCGCCGAAATCGGCGGGGATCTCTGTGTCGTAGATGAGCTCCCTCTGAAAGGGCGGCGGCATGCGATCTTCCTGAATGCGGACGCGATGGGAAAA
>CAZUJO010000610.1:0-1934 GCA_964619995.1 uncultured Leptospiraceae bacterium | reverse complement strand
GCCAAGATCATTCCAGTCAAATCGATCGGAAAGCGCTTCGGATCGATTTCGCAGCACAATGCGGTCGCGCCTTTCCAGGCGGCAGTAATTTTCAAGAATCGCCGTGAGCTCTGTGGACGCGGATTGAAACTCCACTCCCCTTCGGGCCAGTACATAAAGTCCGCTGTTGTGGTGGGCCGGGATATTCTGTTTTACGTAGCTTCCAAAACCCGCAAGATCTGTCGTCACCGCGGGGATTCCGCGCACCAGGCATTCCAGGGGGGTGTATCCCCACGGCTCGTAAGATCCGGGGAAAATACCCAGGTGACATCCGCGTGAAAACTGTTCGTAGTCCATGCCGAAGAGAGGATTCGTTTCCGTGAGGAAGTCCGGATGGTAGATGACCTTCACCCGGTCGGACTGCGCATTGAACAATCCGAGGTAGCGGATCTGGTTCAGAACTTCGTCGTGCGCGTCATCCGCCAGATTGTGCGTAACGACGGGCGGCAGCGTAGCCTTCTTCCATGCATGCGTCGTCCTTCGCAGGCGGATCCACCAGTATTCTTCGACCAGGGTTTCAAGGGCTGGACGATTTCCCATGGCTGTCTCGTGAAACAAGCGTTCGCCGATCCGGCTCTGGATTTCGTCGCAGACGCGGCGAATCTCTTCCATCATGGCGAAATTCGCAAGCACCCCCGGGTTGATCGTATGGTACGGACGCTTCGTGATAATGAATGCAACGACCGTCTTGTCCGATCCGGACTCACGCAGACGCCGATTCAGGCGCGCAAGCGCATCGAGAAGAAGGTCGAATCCTTTGTTGCGGTACTCATAGCGGCCCGCCGAAAAGAAATAAATCGTCTTTTCAAGATCAAACGTATACGTGGGGAAGAAGTGGCCGATCACGAAGCGATGAATGCGTTCCTTGAATTCGACGTGGAGGTTCTGAAACTGATGCAGATCGACTGCCCTCTCCACGTGAATGCCGTTTGGCGTGAGTATGTCCGGCTTTCGTTTCAGGAGATGACTGCATTCTTCCGACGTAATATCGCTTAACGTCGTGAATATGTGGGCTCCGTGCGCGCAGGCCATTTCAAGGCGGCTGCGCGTTTCGATGTTGAATCGGCGGATATCGCCTTCAACGTCCACAAAAGGCAGGTGTTCAAAGTAGCGATGATCGGCCTGAGCGAGGTAACGTCCGAGCAGCGTCGCATGTGTTGTAAAAACGGTGGCTACCGGAAGCCGGTCGCGTCGAATCCCGGGGATTGCAGTGCCGGCCATCCACTCGTGAAAGTGAGCGACGATGCGCATGTTCTCTGCTTCCGGGACGAGCGCATCGAAAAACTTCCGCACAACGTAGCCGAACAGAAGCACCTGATCCACCAGGGGATCATGACTCACTTCAATGTGATGGTGCTGCCAGAAGAAGTATTTGATTTCAGGAAGGTGAGACGCGGCTGCCTGAATGTCGATCAGCACGACGCGCGGTCTGCCTGGAATCAGCCAGCGGCCTGCTCGCGCATCAATGCCATCCTTCTTGAGCGTCGCGCAGGCGCGTGTGAAAGGAGAATCGGCCATCGACTCTTCAAACTCAAACGGAGCGGTCTCCGCGTTGTAGGGGCCTACGAGGCAATAGTTGTCGCCGAGCGCTTTTACGAAGCTGGGGGCTTTGCTCCGCAGCACTGTGTATATGCCGCCAAGCTGCTGGCAGACTTCCCAGCCGACTTCCACTGTCAGATGCACGCATGAAGCAGGCGGCGGGGCATGGGCGCGGTCAATTCTTTTCGCTTTTCAGATCAGGATTGCCACGCAGAGACCCGGTCTCACCTTCGTCGCATGTCCAATCGGCTGGTGGAATTTTTGCAGAAGGTCGAGTCGAAAGAGGTCCCCGAGGGAACCGAGCTTTTTCGCGATGGAGACCTGCCCGATGATTCCATGTATTTTATTTTCGCAGG
>CAZUJO010000609.1:0-1942 GCA_964619995.1 uncultured Leptospiraceae bacterium | reverse complement strand
GACCTGGGTGGCGATTCACGGCCGCACCCGTGCACAGGGTTACAGCGGCGAGGCGGACTGGGATTTCATCGGCGAGGTCGCCGCCAAGAGCCCGCTTCCGATCATCGGCAACGGCGACATCACCACCGCGGAACTCGCAGTCCGTCGCGCGCGTGATTACGGTTGCGCGGCGGTGATGATCGGTCGAGGCGCGCTTCGCAATCCATTCCTCTTCGCGCAGTCGGCGGCGCTCTGGCAGGGCGATCTGGTCCAGCCGCTCCGACCCGAGGATTACGTCGGGCTGATCCGTGAGCAAAAAGTCCTCCTGACGGAGACCTATCCCAATCCGCGCAACGCGATGATTCACGCGCGAAAGTTCCTTGCCTGGTACTCGTCCGGATTTCCGGGATGTCACGAGTTTCGCAAGAAGGTGTTCTCGCTCCCCGAGCCAGAGCAGCTCTGGGATGAAGCCATTGCCTTCTTCGAGACGAGCGCGCGCAAGCGGGACTTGACGTTCATGGCCGAGCCGTTCCTGATGGGTGGGCACGGGTGATCTTCAAGACCCAGGTCTTGGGAACTCATTTCAACTCGCATCGCGGAATTGCCGCTTCGGCCTTGCGTACCATTGCTCGCGCGGTCCGCTCCGGATCGACGGTCCGACGCGAAGAGGCCTCGTCGATGTCCGCGATCTGGGCGAGTTCGCCCAGTTCGGTTACACGGAAGAACATCAACCGCGTTGCACAATTATAGGTCCTGTCCGCGGAGAAACTTGGATCTTCACACCGCGAAGTAGGCCGTCCCAGAATATCGCCATAAAAGACGGCCAGTAGAGATCCGGGTCGCAGGAGCTCGTCACGTACCTTGAGTTCGTCTACCGGGACGTCGTAGCGGTCGTATAGCGCACCGGAGTTGATGATCTGGTAGTTCTTGCCCAGGAGGACCTGTTCGAGCTCGTCTCGGAATCCGTATCCTTGCCGGTCAAAGGCATGCACCGCTCTGATCTGGCAGGTCTCATGTTGAAGGGGCGTTCTTTCCTCGATGGCAGGTTGAGGCGCGGAAAGTCCCATTGCTAGCGCCAAGCTGCTGCTCAATGAAAGGAAGCCGATAAGCATGGCAGCGGCACCCGATTTCGAACAGGATTTTGCGGTTTTCATAAGTACTCCTTTTTTTGGTTTATGACTCATTGCGTTGTATCGAGTTTTACCGCTGTCGCTGCTCTGCGACCACTTAGATTCACTGAGATTCACGAAACCTTGGGGTGTCCAAAGATTAGACACTCGGAACCACCTCGACGTGTGTCGCTCTGGAGTGCATTCGAAATATTCTGAAAGTGCAGATGTTTAGGTAGTGTGCTCCCGGTGTGCTGCTTGCAGTTTCCAGGTTGATTAGCCAGGGAGATTCATCAAAATGTTGAACGCGCAGTACAAGTCCATTCGAATTGCACTCTGCGTTTTATTTAGCCTGTTTCTATCCGTCCCGTACGCACTTGGAGAGAACTGTGAGCACCGCGTTCCAGGCTCTGACCTGCAGAATTCCATCGGTGAAAGCTTGGAGATCGTCCGCAAGCTTGAAGAAAGACGTGCTTCACCGAATGAGTCCGGATGGCTGACCCGCATCGTCTCGGTTTATTCGGACGAGTCGAAGCGGCACAAAGTCGCTATCGAGGGTACGGGTTTCGTTCTGGGAATGGCCGGATGCGGGGACGACGCTAAACTTCGCACCTTCGTGATCACCGCCGCGCATGTTTCGCAGGGTGAAGCGCTCAAACTTGACCAGCAGAATGGAAAAGCCGGAAGGATCATCGGGCGGCTCGCCGACAACTTCCGGGACCTCGAAGTGCTCGAGGTCGAGGGAAACGCCGGAAAGATCATGGCGATTTATTTTCCCCAAGAAATGAAGAAGGGAGCGTACAATTCGGATAATCGCTGGGCCAATGACAAGGCGATGATCCTCAGTGGCAATG
>CAZUJO010000608.1:0-1963 GCA_964619995.1 uncultured Leptospiraceae bacterium | reverse complement strand
GTGTTGCGACGACCGTTTGAATCCGCCCCTACCCCCATGCGGAAGTCGACGCGCACAGGTTGACCATCTTCTTCGATGAGCAGCATTGCGTGGTCGTCGCCCTCAACTATCAATCAGGAATAGCTTTGATCGAATTTGCAGGCTTGAAGACAAACAGATTGCGTAACCCTCTGCGGAGAGGAGCACGCTCATGAAGGTGTCGCCCATTCGGAACGAACAGGATTACGACAACGCGCTGAAGCGGATGTCCGACCTTCTCGGAAAAGCGGACCGCGCCTTCAAGGACGAAGCCGAAGTCCTGCAGGCGCTGACCGAGAAATGGGAACGTGAAAATCACGATCTTCTGCCCCCGACTCCGCTGGAAGCGATCCGCTTCCGCATGAAACAGCAAGGGCTGGAACCACGGGATCTCGTGCCGATGATCGGGCCCCGGTCGCGGGTATCAGAGATCCTGAAGGGCCGGCGATCGCTGACGCTCGACATGATCCGCGCGCTTCATCGCGACTTGGGAATTCCGCTCAAATCGCTCGTCGGAGAGGACGAAGACGATGAGGTACCCAAGCTTTCGAAGGCTGCGAGCGAAAGGCTTGCCGCGTTCGGGATCATGAAGGAACGTGAAGGTTATGCCGCGTTTCGCATGCGTGCGTTCGACGGTGGTCCGCCTTCCGCTTACCTGCGAAAAACCCGGACTCTAAGAACAAACGCCAAGACTGATACCGGTGCGCTCGAGGCTTGGTGCGCTGCCGTCCTGTTGAAAGCCGAGACCGTCAAGCTGCCTAAGAAGCGCTCCGTTCCGTATGCGGAATTCGGACGCACGTTGGCTCGACTAAGCGCGGCGCCCAACGGCCCCACGTTAGTCGCCGGCGCGCTCGCCGGAGTCGGGATCATCTTCGTCGCTCTCCGGCATCTGCCCGGAACATATCTGGATGGCGCTGCTCTGTGCCGGAGGGACGGCACCCCAATCATAGCGCTCACGATCCGGCATGATCGGATCGACAATTTCTGGTTCACGCTTCTCCATGAATATTGTCACGCCTGCCATCACCCGAACAGCGAGACCAGTGCGATCTTGGACGACTTGGAGGTGAAAAGCGCCGCTTCGGAAGACGACATCGAACATCAGGCAGACACGTTCGCCCAAAATGCGCTCTTGCCACCTTCCCTATCGGCCAAGTTGGCCTCCTCCGAGCTGACGCCAGAAGACATCGAAGCTATTGCGGAGCAAGCAGGAGTGCACGCTGCGATCGTGGCTGGCCGCTGGCAGCGCGAGCACGCCGACTATCGACGTTTTTCGAAGATGCTCGGGCGGGGGGAAGTAAGTGCGCAGGTTTTCGGAAATGAAGACGACCAGGAGTTCCGCGACCAGTTTCGCTCCGTTCGTCCAACTGCCTCCTAACGAACCAATTCGAAGTGGCCCAAGGTCTGCCGGCTAGTAAAGTAATTCCCGCCGAGCCGATCGTGTCCGGTATCTGAAAATTTCAGAATGGCGGATCCTTCGTACGATCCGCCTACGCCAAACCTTATGTTCTTGGGCACCACTCGATAGACATAGTAGAGGATCGGTCTTCCCGATTCCGGATCCCTTTTCGGCTGAGCAATCAAGGTTTCCGAATCCGAGTCTCGGGAGAAAACCTCCATGCTAATCCAAAGAAAGTCTTGCTTGATCCGAGCTCTCGCAAAAGCGACGCCACTGCCTTCTGCGCTCTGCCAATGAATGATCATTTTCCACTCACCGTTTAGGTTGGGAAAGACCCATCGATTGAGTGCCGGGAACACCGACCAGATCGACTTCCAACCCACATAGATGAGAAAAAGTAGCACCAAGTTCAAAATAGTCGCGCCGGACAATGCGATTCGCACGCTTGATCCGAGGGTGGCAACGCCATCAAAATTCCACGTAACGGCAACGAGGATCGCGACGAAGACGCCGTAGGATACGGCGATCGCCACGATATCCCTAAGG
>CAZUJO010000607.1:963-1974 GCA_964619995.1 uncultured Leptospiraceae bacterium | reverse complement strand
TCTCAAGCCCTGTATCAATCACGGCCCTTACGCCTTCAATGGTGAGCGATGTTTCCGCAATGTTCGTCGCAAGGATGATCTTTCGCCGGCCCGCGCGGTCGGGAAACACGGCTCGGTCCTGATCTGCCTGGGAAAGGTCTCCGAAAAGCGGACAGACGATCGCTCCTTCGATCTTTTCTTCGAGGATTTCAAGCGCCCGGCGTATGTCGCCGCTTCCCGGCAGAAAGGCGAGAATGTCTCCTTCGCTTTTCTGGAGCAAATCGATCGCTGCGTCGGCGACTGCCTGTGCGGGTGATGTCTTACGAAGGCCTGCGTAACGAACCTCGACCGGAAACGAACGTCCTTCCGCCCGCACAAGAGGAGCAGACAGAAACTCGCTCACCCGTTCGCCGTCGAGCGTGGCAGACATCACAAGAATGCGAAGATCCGGACGCAGACCGGACTGAACGTCCAGCGCCAGAGCAAGCCCCAGATCTGCATGAATGCTTCGCTCATGGAACTCGTCAAAAATTACGAGACCGACTCCGGAGAGCTCCGGATCGTTCTGGATCCGCCGCGAGAGAATTCCCTCGGTTACCACTTCGATCCTGGTTTGTTTAGAAACTTTATGATCAAATCGAATGCGGTATCCGACCGTCTGTCCTGTCTGTTCGCCGAGAAGGTCAGCCATGCGGGCTGCTGCGCCGCGGGCCGCAAGACGCCTGGGCTCGAGCATGAGAATGCTCCTGCCTTTCAGCCAGGGTTCGTTCAGAGTTTCGAGAGGAACAACGGTCGTCTTGCCGGCGCCCGGCGGCGCGATGAGGACTGCAGATCCCTTCTGCAACGCTTCGCGCAGAGGCGCGATCGCCTCATGAACGGGAAGCTTCATCCTTTGCCCAGTTCAACGCTCCGCTCGGCCGCTGCACGCACCGCTTCGATGACGGCGCTCCGAAATCCGCCATCTTCGAGCGCCGCCAGTCCGCTGATCGTCGTGCCGCCCGGCGACGTCACCTGCGATCTGAGTTCCAGCGG
>CAZUJO010000607.1:0-953 GCA_964619995.1 uncultured Leptospiraceae bacterium | reverse complement strand
TTTCTTCTCACTGGCAAGAAGATTCGCAGCGCCGATCAGAGTTTGCGCGGCCAGTTTCACGGCGCGGTCGTAGGAAAGACCGGACAGCACCGCACCCTGAGCCAGAGCATCAATGAATTCAAAAACAAACGCGGGGCCTGAGCCCGAGAGTCCGGTCACGACATGAAGAAGGTCTTCTTTCTCAACGATTTCCACAACGCCTACGGTCTCGAAGATGGACCGGGCAAGCGCAGCAAGCTCAGGGTCGGCCGAATACACGCCCGTCGCCGACATGTGAATCGCAGCCGCAAGATTCGGCATGGCGCGCGCCACATGGCGGCTGCCCTGAAGAAATCCGGAGATCGATGAAGCGCTCACGCCCGCGGCAATGGAGATGTACTGCTTTGTTCCCTTCAAATGAGAAAGGGCGTTTTTCATTTCCTGCGGCTTCACGCACAGAAGGAGCACATCGCTTTTTTCTTCCAGATCCTGAGCCGATGCCAGCGCCGTTACCGCCGGCGAGGCAGTGTGGGGGTCGTATCCGTACAGAACCATATCTGCATGAGCGCCCCTGAGCCCCCGCGCAATCGCGCCGCCCATTTTGCCCAGCCCCAAAAAGCCGATTTTCTTTTCGCCGAGATTTGCCACGCGTCTTTCCTCGCCCGGGGCGCGTTGGTGCACAGAAAAAAAATGGACTGACCCGGCGCCGCCTGCTTCTATCAACCTATGGAACAGAACTACAACACGATGAAAGAATTCTGGCCGTTCTATCTGGGCGAGCACCGCGATCCGGTGAACCGCGCGCTGCATTTTGTCGGAACCTCCGGCGTGATCATCCTCGCGGTATGCGCCATCGTGCTGCGGGACTGGCGATTCCTGCTCGGTATGCCTGTTGCCGGCTACGGGTGTGCCTGGGTGGGTCATTTCATTTTTGAGAAGAACCGGCCGGCCACATTCAAGTATCCGTTCAAATC
>CAZUJO010000606.1:0-1977 GCA_964619995.1 uncultured Leptospiraceae bacterium | reverse complement strand
GGGGGGGGCCGGTCGGCAACTTCAGGCGCCAGAACGGCGCGAGATCAACCACCAGATGGTGGAGCCGCGTCGCCGCCGCCACCGCGTCCGCCGCCGCCGCCTCCTCGCCGCCCATCACCCCCCACAGCGCCATCACCGCGTCCCCGATGAACTTGTCCACCGTCCCGCCGTTCCTTTCAACGGCTTCTACCATCGCCGAGAAGTATTCGTTCAGTCTCGCCACAACTTCTTCCGGTGAATGCCGTTCGCTGAAACTTGTGAATCCCCGGATATCGCAGAAGAGAATTGCCACTTCCTTTTTCTCAGCGATCTTGCTTTCCGCCATAATCTTCTCTGCTACCTCGGGAGACACGTATTCGCCGAGAACGCGCTTGATTGAGAACTTCTCCCTTTCTTCTGCGACGATCGCAGCGAGCAGCTTCTTCGCCGTATTGGACAGCACAGCAATGATAAGTCCCGTAAATACCATCATCCCGGATTTGAAAAAATATATGGAGGGAGAAGTCATGTCCTGCGTCATGAGCGCGTCAGCTCCCTGCACCGTCAGGCGATCTCTGTCGACGAGGAATACGCCAGAATACTGGACAGCGGCAAAAACGCCGACTGCAGTTGCGGCGCGCGAATCGAACGCAAACCCGCTGATCGCAATCATGCAAAAATACAGATAGGAGGGCGGACCTGTCACATACGTAGCCGCGCCCGACGGCAGAACGAAATGTGCGATCACGTAGATGGATGTTGGCAGAGTTGTAAAACCCAGGAGGAGAATCAGAACCAGCGCACCCCGCAGTCTGCGTGCACGCGCGATCAGGTAGACCGCAACCGAATACAAACCGCCGAAGATGGTCCACAGAATCGGGACTTCCATATGAGTAACGAGCCCGGCGCCCTCGAGCCCAGACAGGAGAGCAGCGCTGCTGAGACCCATGACGGCGGAGTAAAGACTGCCTTTGCGAAACGTTGAGTGGACTTCCTCGTCCAGAAGAGACGAGTGCGACAGAAGATCCTGGGCCATGGCTTACGGGACCCGTTACGCGCCGATTCGTAAAGCAAAACGCTCGACGCATCAGGCATCCATCGCATATTTCCTCAATGGCTACCTTTCATCCCCCTGCTTACCTGAGGCCTGCCTGGGTGCAGACCATGCTTCCCGCCATTCCAATTGGAGTGAAGCGGCGGCACCCTGTGCTTGCATCCGCCGAGGATATCATTCTACAGGCGAAAGGCGCGCGCATTCATTGTGCTTTGAGCCGCGGAACGCGCAGGGCGCTGGCCGTGTTGATTCATGGCTGGGAAGGCCACATCGAAGCGCCCTACATGCTGAGGACCTCGCAGGCCCTCTATGATGCAGGCTACTACGTGGCTCGCCTCCATCTGCGCGATCATGGATCAACACACCATCTGAACGAAGACATCTTCAACGGAAGCATGCTCGACGAGCATTACGAAGCGGTCCGCCAGATTGCAAAGATGTTCCCTGGCTTTTCTATCTATCTGGGCGGGTTTTCCCTGGGAGGGAATTTCGCGCTCCGCATCGCCGCGAAAAATTCGACGGTAAAAAACCCGATACCCCTTCGCGCGGTTGCCGCCGTCTCGCCGCCCCTTGATCCCCACAAATCCACGGCAAGCATGGACAGCCACCCTCTGCTTGGCCGTTATCTGCTCTTGCAGTGGAGACGCTCTTTAAAGATCAAAGAGAAGATGTTTCCGGATAAATACGATTTCTCTCCTTACAAGAATGAGTCTACGATCCTTGATCTGACTGAAAAGCTGATTCTCGCGCATTCGCCGTTCAAAAGCGTAGAAGAATACTTCGGCACATATACGCTCGACAACGCATTCTTCAAGCGCATTCGGATTCCGGCGGCGATCCTCACGGCCGAAGACGATCCGATCATTCCGCCCGATGAGTACCGGCTTCTCTCCCCGCGGGAGAATCTCGAAATCCGAATGGAGAAAAACGGCGGACACGTGGGC
>CAZUJO010000605.1:0-1977 GCA_964619995.1 uncultured Leptospiraceae bacterium | reverse complement strand
AGTTGCGGCAAATCCAAGGATGGTTAAAACCATCCGTCTGCGATTGAAAACGCCAAAGCGCGCCAAGTGTTTGTCTCGCTTGTCACGGAGACGCGCAATAAAAACTCCAAAAAGACCGAACGAAAAATGAGCTTTCCGCTTGTCCAGCTACCGAAGCGGTTCGCCTACGTCGAAGACGACCAGGACTTCCTCGACATACTGAGAATGACGCTCCCGCGGAAGCATTCCCGCATGTTTTTTGAAGCGCCGCAGGAGGCGCTCTCAACATTGAGGCAAGAAGTCAGCTACTGGGATTGGCTGAGCCAAATACTGAGTCAATCCCACCGAAGTCGGGCCGAAGGCAAGGGTGAGGCGGCACTTTATGTAAGCTCATATTTCAACGACTGGCGGCGGTTCAACCTGGCAGGCGTGTTTGTCATCGACAATGGCATGCCAGGCATGGATGGGATTCAACTGATCGAAAAGCTCAATTCCAGCCCTGCGCGGCGGGTGCTCCTCACGGGCGAGGCGGATGCAGATTTCGCGGTCAATGCCTTCAACGCCGGGCTGATCGACAAGTTCATTCCGAAGAGCAGTCCCAACCTGTACCAGGACATATCGCGGTGCTCTGAGGAACTGCATCTGAGCGTTTGCGAATACTTTGGCCACCTTATTCGTCCCACACTGACCGGGGAGCAAGTAGCCCTCCTTCAGAACGCGTCTGTCGCTAAAGGCCTGCTTGAGAAGGTCAAACAGTTGGGTTGGACCGAGTATGTGACCGTAGGTGACCCATTTGGTCTCTTGGGCATGCCACCGGACGGCCCACTCCAGTGGATGCAAATCGAAACGCCACAGACCATGCTGCAGCTCGCAGAGGCGGGTGCAAGCTATGAGTATCCTGATGACGTTCTGGATCAGATTCGAAGTGGCAGTGCTTTGACCAACTGGGAGCTCTTCCTGAAGCTGGACATTAAGGGCGGGGGTGATGTGGTCAAGGCAGAACCCGTGTGCAGCGATCCTCATGTGCTCGTTGGCGTGTCAAATCTATCCGTAGACGTGCTGACGTTGAGCGACCACGGAATAGATGACGTTCTCAGGCCTGCTGAGTTGATGCGCGCCCTGCTCCGTGATGCGCGCTTGGCCTATCAACAGGTCGCCAATGGCGGCTTTTCCTGGCAGGGGTTGGGTGCTTCCGAGGAAACGTTGATCAACGTGGTTCGCCACCTGACGGAAGCTGCAGACTTGTCTGACAACCACGAGTTGGCTCTCAGGGATTTGCTGGCAATGAGTCCGCGCGATGACCCGGTCCGTGTAGCGCTCGGCTTGGCCCATGCATCGAACGGATAGCCCGCATGGCAGTACCAATGACCTCGAACACAGTGGCCAGCGTGCCTGAGCCGGATGGGATGGCGCTGACCAACTGGCTCAACTCGCTTGCCGACTTTGATGCGCGTGCCGTACTCGTTCTAGGTCCTAGCGCTGTGACCGAGGCTGATCAGCGCGATCTGGTGGCGATTCATCCAGAGTCATACAGGCCTGCTGCTCAGGCGCTTGCGGATGGAAGGGCGTTTGGCGCTGCCTGGCGCCGAGACAGTTCCTCTCTTGTTGCATTCAGGAACCTGGCCGGACCGCAGCACGACAGCGACATGGCGTGGATTGAGGCATGGCAGTCCGTCGGCGTCGTCGCATTGGTGCGAGTGGAGATCTCGCTGCCTTTCAATCAGGCATTTGAGGCCTTCACGATGCTGGGCACGCCCCTCAAGGATCGGCGTGACGCATCAGAGATCGCATGGAATCTGATGAGCGTCTGGCCCAGCGTGAAGGCCGACTTCATGGTCAACCGGTTCAATATCAGCAAGAAAGAAGGCGAGATCTTGAGGCGTTTTGCAGAGGGGTGGACGGCACGCAAGGTTGCCGCTGAGAAAGAAATGGCTGAGCGCACGGTCACGTTCCACCTGTCCAACATCATGGACAAGCTGAACGCCGAAAACAAGGCCG
>CAZUJO010000604.1:0-1986 GCA_964619995.1 uncultured Leptospiraceae bacterium | reverse complement strand
CCGTACTACCAGCTCAAGCAGATCAATGGAATGACCCACGCAACCTGGGCCGTATTTCCTATGGAGCAACTGGCTCAACTTCCGCCCGTTCCGGCGGACAACAAGGTCACAGATGCAGCGCGAAATCCATCGACGCCGTCGCCGGACAGCCTTTCGAGCAAACTGCAAGGACTCAAGCAGGCGCTCGATCAGGGCCTTCTCACAAAGGAAGAGTACGAAGAGAAGCGGAAGAGGATTCTAGAAGGTTACTGAGGCAGGCGGGCCCATTCCCGTGCTTCAACCGCGACCGAATCGATCTGGATTGATCCCGGCGAAGCGGGAACAATCAACAGCCATCGCAGCACCAGTCCGCGTGGATCGAGGTGCGCCGCCTGGGGCAGGGCGGCCACATTGACTGACATCACGCGCAGACCGGCGAAATCGGTCAGACCCAGAAACACGGTGCGGTCCACACCGTACGCATCCTGAAAGACTGCAAAGAGCCGGTCACGCCGGCCCGACCCTGCCACGTTCAGCTTGAAGTTCACAGCCTGGGCCGGCAGAATGAGGGTTCGCGGCGGTAGAATCCGGGCCGTGCCCTTGAATTGAATCCGCATGGCCGATCCGGAACCGTCGGTGCCGGTCGTTTTCGTGCAATAAGCCTGAGCAGTCGATTGCCAGACGCCGGACTTGAAATTCTCAAGAACTACCAGATTCGTTCCCGGAAATGCGCCCAGAAAGGCCGGCAACAGCATAGAAAAACTGACGATCATACTTGACACCTGGCCCGATTTTCGGACTTTATCCAGGCTAAATATATTTGCCCGCACTTCCACGAGGAGGACTTCATGAAACGTCTCTGCGCATTCCTGGCAATCGGTTTTCTTACATCCGTTGCCTACGCACAGGCTCCGGCTACACAGCCTGCCAAAACTGAACCAGGACTGAATCCTGGTGATGAGCCAGCCAAAACCGCTCCCGCAAAACCCGCAGCACCTGCTGGTAACGGGATCTGGACCAGCCCTGCCGGCGAAAACTATGGAACTTCCAAAGTTCGCTTCGTTCTGCAATCTAACGACAACCTCTCTGGCCTCGACTACATTGAATATCGCGTAGACGGTTCAGAGTTCCGCCGATACATCGCTCCGCTCCAACTGGACAAAGAAGGTCCGCACACCATTGTATACCACGGCGTAGACAAAGCTGGAAACCGTGAAGTGGATCAAGTCTACCATGTTGTAACAGACAATCGTGCGCCAGACGTATCTGTCCTCGCTGCAAAAGCGTTTGTAGTGAAAAATGGCCGCACCTTCAGCTCTCCGAATAATTCATTTACTCTCCGCATCTCTGACGACTACTCCGGCGTGAAGTCGGTGGTATACGGCGTAAACAGCGACGAAATGAAAGCATATCAGGATGAAGTCATCAAGCTCACGACTCCAGGGTCACAGCTCATTCAGTATGCTGCCGAAGACAATCTTGGAAACAAGACACAGGGATCCGTCCTGATCGAAGTAGACGGCGCCAAGCCGACTGTTGAAATCATTCCTGGCGAAGCGCTCATGCCGATCGGCAGCAAGCTCTACGCAAAACGCCGGACAGGCTTTCGTGTCGAAGGTATGGACGCGGGATCGGGCGTAGACCAGATTCTGGTCCGTGTAGACGGATCGCAGGAATGGCAGAACTACAACGGAGTTCTCTATTTCGACGTTGAGAAAGAACACAGCATCGAAGCGAAAGCGATTGATGCGGTCGGAAACGAAAGTGACGTCCGCAAAATCACATTCGTTGTGGATGACAATCCTCCTACAACGGATCTCAGAGCAAACGTAGAATAACGTTCCGTCCTCCTCGTTGTGAAAAAGGCCGGCACCTGCCGGCTTTTTTTTTGCCCGTCCGCGGAATGACTTCGCTGACTCCTACCTTCTGATGTATGCTCGAATACTTCTTTCCCGCTGCCTGCGTGTCCTGCGGGATGCCGATGCCGGTGTCACGCACCTCGAAGCG
>CAZUJO010000603.1:0-1992 GCA_964619995.1 uncultured Leptospiraceae bacterium | reverse complement strand
GAGCATGTGCTCGAAGAACGGAATCTCCATATCAAACTTTTGAACGCCCGTTCCATCCAGGTTGATCTTCATCTGGATTTCTGTTTCCGAGGTCTTTCGGGCGGCCTCTGCGATTCTCGCTTTCATCTATATAATATCGCAACGGCCAGGATCAAAATCGATTGATTCCAGCCGCCAGTTTCAAAAAACTGGCAGGCCCGCCCAGGTGGTGGAATTGGTAGACACGCCAGGTTCAGGTCCTGGTGGGAGCAATCCTGTGGAGGTTCAAGTCCTCTCCTGGGCATAGTCGAGGACGAAACCCAACCCGTCTTTTCGGGCTGATTGTTGCAGGGTTCCTCGCTCCATTAGGATGGAGAAAGGCTCAAGCCATTGTAGACTGAAGTTTGAATTCCTGTGATCATAGATCATTCCTGAAATGAATGCCCGTGCGGCATGCAGACGACGCTCCTTGGAGGATGCGGAGAAAACCGCCGGAAACTCACTGATCACCTGAGCTGTGGCTTCGATCTGTTCAAAGACAGCCTGCGCATCAACAGCAGACCGCGCAAGTTCTGCGTTTGCTCCACGAATCAATGCGTCGAGCTCCTCTTTTTTGGCAGAGTAATCTTCCTTGGACACTGTACCGTCGAGCATCGCGTCGAGTAATTTGGATTTCTTCTGCTCAGCAACCGCAATAGTGCGACAGGCCTGCCCTCTGATGCTCTTCTGCGCGGCCTCGGAGTTTTGGAGGTCTTCTCTGAATAGATTTTTCACTTCATCAGACAGCGTCGGTGCGAACTGAACGCCTTCGACGAGAGTTGAAAGCGCCTCCAAAAATTCATCCTGCCCTGCATACGCGGACCACCGCCCAACGCTACACTTGTGCCGGTAGTAGATGTAGACGCCACTCTTGTGCGCCCCTTCGCGGAGCTCGGGAATCCATACTTTTCCGCATTCGGCGCAGAGAACAAACTTGCGCAGAATATGTTCCCGTGGTAGCGGAACACCATTTCTGCGACCAGTCATGCGCTCCATGCGATCCAGAAAACGATTGTGGGTTATGTATGGGGGAAACGAGCCATCATAGACCTTGTTCTTGAAGATGAATTTTCCACAGTAGTCGATTCGTTTCAGGAACTTCTCCATTGAACCTTTGTGCCACCTTGCACCATGCCGTCCAAACAACGCGCATCCATTGGCCCACTCCACGAATGAAGCGATCGAATACTTCCCCAAATCAAACTCATCGTGAAGGCGCTGACACACTGACTCAAACAGGGGGTCCTTCTCCCGCAGCTTTGTCTCCCGGTTGTATTTGTAACCCAGAGGCGATTGAGTCGAGGGAGGGATCCCCTTTTCTGCCTTAGCCGCGTAAACGAGCTTCATTTCATCGCTGAACTGATCGGGCTCATAGGCATCTACTGCAGAAAGTAGCGTCGACACAAGCCTTTGGCTGGCGCTTGAGGACACTTCATCTTTGCTTCCGTCCACATAATAGTGAAAAGTAACTCCTTGCTTAGCGAGGGCGAGGATCGTCGCGGTGTCCTGCATGTTGCGTTTAAGCCGCTTTCGGTTCTTGCACACAACGTGCTTGATACCTATAAAATCGTTGGTCAATATTTCGAGGAGATGCTGAAAGTTGATTCTCTTCCCAGCCTTTGAGCCCGTCTCCTTTACGGCCCAAACGTAGCAAACATGCATGTCATGGGTCTCTGCGTATTTCCGGGCAAATTCCTGTTGATCCGTGAAAGATTTTTTTTGCTCGTCTTTGTTGGTTGAAACCCGAACCCAAAGTATGCACGGCTTCTTACCGAGGCGATAGGCCTCTTCGCGTTCACTTATTAGCTTGCGAATCAAAGCGGGGTCATGTCTGTTCGCGTTCATTCTGTGCCTTCAAGTCCAGCAAGACGGTCATCGCATAGCGTATGCGTGTTCGAAAAAGACTCCTAGTCGCCTCGTCAAATTCCTTCCACCGGATTGGCGAATGAACCGGATGACCGTCAAGATATTCTT
>CAZUJO010000602.1:1314-2001 GCA_964619995.1 uncultured Leptospiraceae bacterium | reverse complement strand
TCATGACGGCTCCCCGGCTCAGTGTTCTGATCGCGAATTACAATCACGGTCACTACCTGTCCAAGTGCTTCGCCGGTCTTCTGGCGCAGACCTTCACGGATTTCGAGATCCTGATCACGGACGACGGTTCGACCGACGGGAGCCCTGAAATCATCGCCGATTACGCGAAAAAGGACGCTCGTTTCAAACCCGAGTACTTTCCTGCGAACCGAGGGCTCGTGGCTGCGTCGGCCAATCTCTTTGGCCGCGTGTCCGGGCGTTACCTCTACAGCGGAGCGGCGGATGACTTTGTCATTAACAAGGACTTTTTCCAAAAGGCGGTTACAACCCTGGAGCAGGACAAGCGGCCCGCCGGATTCTACGGCATCAACGGCATCCTTCAGGCCGAGACGGACAAGCTGACCATGTTCTGCGGCACCGCCGAGGTTCCGGGCTACAATACGCCCCGCCAATGTGCGGAAGGCTTTTTGAAGTGCCGTTCCATTGTGACCAGTCCGAGTTGTATCTGGCGGACCGACCTGTTCCTCGAGTGCTGGGCCCGCGACAATGAAGGACTCTTTGCGCGACTTGGCCCGCAGATCGACTTTTTCGTGTGTCACGCCCTGGCGTTCAAACACGGCATGTACTACGAGAAGACGCCCTTCGCTTGCCAGCGGGTGTTTGCTTCCAAGACGAACTACAGTGCAA
>CAZUJO010000602.1:0-1304 GCA_964619995.1 uncultured Leptospiraceae bacterium | reverse complement strand
AACATGCACCTTTGGCAGACGGCGAGCCGGTATGCTGAACTCGAAAAGGGGCTGCGCGAAATCGGTCTCACCTATCCAGAGATCGAGGCCGACTGGCTCCGTTGGCGCGCTTTCTGGATGATGGATACCATCAAGAAGAGCGGCGTGACCCTGTAGGCTGCTGCTTCTACCGACACCCTGTTCCTCTGCCCTTCACTTTGCTCATGAAGACCCAGCCCGCCGATCTGGCTACGCTCCACGACGTCATCTATCCTGCGCTGACGGGAAATCGGCGTTTCTTGGATTTCTCCCCCAACAGCGTCCATTTCGCGCACAGCGAAACCGCGGTTTTCCAGGCTCTCCTCTCCAATCTGCGGCCCGCCTGTTCGATCGAAGTGGGAACCGAGACAGGAACAACGCTGGCGCTGATCGCCCGGCATTCAACCCGAGCTATTTCCATCGACATTGATCCTGGGGTGAAGGCGCGCCTGCAGGACAAGTTCGACAATGTGGAGTTTATCACGGGAAGTTCCCACGACGTCTTGCCGGTCGTGCTCGAACAGTTGACCGCGGCTGGGGTTACCCCGGATTTCATCTTTGTCGATGGCGACCATTCCGCAGCCGGAGTCCTGAAGGACCTGGAGTTTATTCTGAAACTCGCTCCCAAGCGACAGATGACCGTGCTCATGCACGATACGTTCAATCCTGGCTGTCGCCAGGGCATTCTGGCGGCGTCGTGGACCCGCAACCCCTATTGCCACTTCGTCGATCTCGATTTCTGCCCCGGAGTTTTGCACCCCGATGATTCCTGTGTGCGACAGATGTGGGGAGGGTTGGGCCTCGCGGTCTTTCGGCCAGAACCCCGAAAGCACACGCTCGAAGTCAAACAAACGCATCGCCTCACGTTTGAGGCGGCGTTCCTCCAGTCCGTGTACAACCGGGCGCCGCGCAGCCGATAGAGCCATGGAACGCTGATTCGCCCGCGCAACAAGGCCTCTCAGGCCAACAGACCTCCCATGGCGACCATGATTTCTCCGCCACCGCCCTTGGCCGGGCCCACCTGCACTCCCTTTCCGGAGGGAACCATTCAGGCGGCGTTGGGAGGAGGAGAGAAGCGGGATGAGGACCTGTTTTGTGAGTTTCTTCAGGCCGGTTCACACACGACGCTGCGTTATGGCGACATCCGACGCGGCGCTGAACGCTACGCGGGCTATCTGCAGCGTCGTGGAGTCAGGCGGGGCGAAGTGGTGATGATTGTGCTCCGCCATTCGCCGGATCTGTTCTCCTCGTTTTTGGGCGCACTCCTGATCGGAGCGGTGCTGTCC
>CAZUJO010000601.1:0-2006 GCA_964619995.1 uncultured Leptospiraceae bacterium | reverse complement strand
GATTACCACTTTGCCGAGGATCTTTTCGCGGGGAACGAAGCCCAGGTAGCGCGAATCCCGCGAGTCGTCCCTGTTGTCGCCCATGGCCAGGTACTGGTTCGGCGGGATAATGCAGCCCGTCGTCTCGATGTCTTCGCACAGGCTGTCATTCGGCGAAGTGTACGAGCTTTCTACCATCAGGTGAGTGCCACCCGAAGCCAGGTTCTCTCGAAAAACGACAGGGAGGCGGCCCCGCCAATCGTAGTTCGGCAGGAGCTCGGGCGGCAGGACGCCCACGTTGTCAGCGTCGAGCAATAGGTTGCGGGCCTCGTCGGAAGGGACTTCCACGGGATGGTAGTTCTTCCACTCGCCCGAATCGTTTTCCTTGTATTCTACAAATGCGATCATGGGTTCGTAGCGGGCCGTTTGAGATCTTCGGTCGCAGGAAAACTCCCTTTTGGTATCGGGAAGCGCCTGGCCGTAGTTCTTGTAGAGTTCACAGGCCGGAACGCTGCGAATGCGGATCCGGTCGCCCGGCATTCCCATGACTCGCTTCACGTAGTTTTTCCCGGAATCTCCGGGAGGGATGAAGGTTATGATGTCGCCGCGCGCAGGATCATCGATGCGAAAGAGCTCGATTTCTGTAAAAGGGATGCGCAGCGAGTAGCGCATCTTGTTCACAAAAAGGTAATCCCCGATCTTCAGGGTGGGGATCATGGACCCGCTGGGGATGTTGTTCGCGTCAAGCACCGACTGCTTGAACGCAAAAACGAAGAAGACCAGCACGGCCATCGACACGGTGAAGGATGTGGCGCTTTCGCCGCGTTGTTTCATCTCTGCCTTCGTTTACGTTTCAGGATAGTGGAAAAGCATTATTTCAAGACGGGACCAGGGAAATAAAAGCGCGCATCCAGATCCGGGAAGGCTTTGCGCAATCGGTCCTGAATCTGCGGATAAGACGCGCCGCTCTTCGCCTGGGTTCGAATGAATTCGGAGTGCTCTTTCTGCCAGTCCACTGCTTCAATCAAAACAACGCCGGCGCCCGCCGCAAACCGGAGAAATGCGCGATCCACATCCGGCTCATCCCGCCGCTTCTGAAATACAATCAATTCCGGCGGAGAAGCCCAGAATCGGTCCAGGTCCCAGAAACGCACGCGCCCTTCCCCGCAGGCAAAATTCCGCAGATACACGGGACGCCGCTCCCCTTCTTCGCCGAGGCGAGCGTCGAGATCGGACGGCCAGAAGAACACGAACCCGCCGTAGACTCCCTGCAAGAGAGAATCTGTGAAGACGACGGGAGTGGCGTCGGAAGTTCCCGCGGGAGATGAGCAGGATCCGCGATACGCCCCTTGAAACGCTGCGCGATAGGGCCTCGGCGGCTGGAATCCATCATAGAAGTAGTGAACGGACAGATCCGGGCGGTTGAACAACCTGTGAAACTCAAGATCTCCGGCGCGACCTTGCACCTGCAGCGTTCGAAAGGAAGCGACGAACTTGCTGAGTTCAGGGAATGCGCCGTCTCTGCATGCGCCTTTCGCGCAGGAAATCGCCAGAGTCTGATAATCGGTCACCGCCATGTCTTCGCGCAGTATGAGGCGGGGAACGCGCGACCTCGGCACGGCGGGCGCAACTACATAGACGTAGACCCGGTCGCGCACTTTGAACGGGAACAGATAGGCGGCATCGTCCGAGATCGGCATGTACTGGGTTTGCAGAAGTGAATTGATGGAAGCGCGAAGATTGTCCGTGGAGTCATCGAGGACACCCCGGGAAAGAAGGCGGACAGCCGGAAACTCACGAAGCGTGCGAAACCACACGTCGGAAGTCAGAAGACCTCTGGTTCCTCCCGGATTGTTGCCTGCGTGAAAGTAGAACTCCTCAAGCCTGCGAAACTCTTCGAGCAAATGCAAAGCAGACAGACGGTCCATGCGAAATTCGAAATTCATTACCGCCTGTTCCATGAAGAATACATCGTCTTCATCCTCGGGCACCCAGTCCCGGATGGTGTAGATGGCACGGTGTTAAGG
>CAZUJO010000600.1:0-2018 GCA_964619995.1 uncultured Leptospiraceae bacterium | reverse complement strand
CCGCTTCTATGCCGCCTAACGGCACTGTCCCGGACTCTTCTATATGCATGTTCTATGAATCGAAAGGAAATGGCCGGGGACAATGTCTCGCCTACCAGGCAAGGCCCCTCGTGTGCCGGCTGTTTGGCTTTGCGTCACACAGAAAGAGAGACGGAAGCATTGGTTTCAGGCCTTGCAGCGTGCACAGTCACGAGGCTCCGGATCAGACAGCTGCCGCGGTAGAGAGTGCAGTCGCCGCTCCGCTTTACTCAGACTGGTCTTCGCGCCTCCGATCCATTCGACCCGGGTGGATGAACGAAGAAATGCCAATCAACCACGCCGTGAAAGAAGCTTTCGAATTTCGTCTATTGCGGTTTATAGGAAATGGATGAATTGCGCAAACGATTGAGTGGATTGAGTAAAGCGGTGGGCGCGCTTCGCGGAGCTTCAGGAACAACGAGTTGCGGCTTCTGAATGATTTCCGCAGATCCATGCCGCTTAACGGTAGTATGATAGGCAGCATTCACAAATAGATCGCGCGGCATGATTCCAGCGATCTTCTTAAGGCCAGCGGCTCGAAGGGCATCTCTGGTGTAAGTCGCACAGCTTCTTTTGAGCACACTGAACTGCGCATAATTCTCTGGTTTTTTTGGATCCCTGGGTGCTGCATGTATTTCTTTCAAAACTTCCTCTAGATGATTGCGAACAATCTGCGGATCAATATCAAAGATGCGCAGGATGTGCACCGATCGCATGAACAGTCTGCCAAACTTGTCATAGTAGGGCCTGCCCTCCTCATCCGTTCCAATCTTTCCGCGCACTGGATGCGGAGCAAACTCACCCAGCGCGGGACGATAGTAATACTCCTCAGGTGTCATGGTTTCGTTTTCATTCACAAGGTTGGAAAAGTTGAATATCTCTCCATTGACGTTGATGGCGATGTGACCCATCATAGACTCCCAGTAATGAGTCAGCCTTTCATTGTAAATCAGCTCCACGCTCGGACGCGCCGGAGGTTCATCCGGCCACAGTATGACCATTTTCTTGCCGGTAGCGTAGTCGACTTGTGGAAGGAGCCTGCCCTTCAAGCGCCTGCCGGTCCAGTGAATCGCATACCCGGGCCAGACAGGATCATCTTCAAAATGACGTCGACCATCCTCTCCGCTGAGATACATCCTGTCGCCCTGATGGACTAGAACGCCGACTACTGATTCCATACTCAATGTCTGGTGCGGTTGCAGCCCCTGTCAAACAGAACGAAAATTGCTGTTCAGACGTTTCGCCTCGCTCACAATCCGTCCATGAGGTTTGCGGTCTGGATACTCATCGCCGCCTCTTTGCCCCTGGACGCTCGAGTTCTGGACGTAACGGCGATCAACGAAAGTCCGCCCGAATCATTTGTAGGCTCACTCGAAGACGCAGGCGGAGCACTCACCTATGAACAAGTCCGCGCCATGCCGGAAACTGCCTGGGTCCAATCGCGCGCAAACGATCTGAACTTCGGAATTACTTCTTCTGCCATCTGGGCGCGCCTGGATCTTACGTCACGCACCCCTCGTGACCTGTACCTGATCATTCGCGCCCCTCTTCTTGGGCGGGTAACGCTGTTCGAAGGCGAACGCATACGCGAACTCGGCGCGGAGAAGCCATTCACTTCACGCGAAATCTTTCACAGATACTTTATTTTTCCCATTCATATAGAAAAACAAACCACTCTTTACCTGCGCGTGCAAACAAAAGGGCTCGTGGGAATTCCAGTTCGCATCATGACTCCCGCCGCATTCGCGCAATCTGACTGGATCGAAACTTTGCTACTCGGGATCTACTACGGCACCATGCTTTGCATGCTGGTCTACAACCTCTTTGTTCTGGTGATCATACGCGAAAGAAGCTATGTCAGCTATTTGCTTTATGTTTCCGCAGGCACCGTATAGGCCCTCTCCACAAACGGACTCGCGTTTGAATTTCTCTGGCCAAACACGCCTGCCCTCACATATCGCTTCAACGGACCCTGGGTTTGCCTCTATATCGCTCTATCC
>CAZUJO010000599.1:0-2018 GCA_964619995.1 uncultured Leptospiraceae bacterium | reverse complement strand
AAGCTGAAGTTCCCGAGCATTTCAAAAAAAGTGCAGTGCCGTTCTGTTTTTCCGACGGACTCGAGGTCCGTCGTGCGAAGGCATTTCTGGATGGTCGCAATGCGAGGGGAGGGCGGTTTCTCTGTTCCGGCGAAGTAGGCTTTGAACGGAACCATGCCGGCCGTGTTGAACAGGAGCGTGGGGTCTCCCGAGGGCAGAAGGCTTGCGCTCGGCAGAACCATATGCTCTTTGCTTTTAAAGAAATCAATCCAGAGCCGGCGGATCTTTGCGGCCGACCACTCTGCGTTCGCTGAGTCCCCGGCAGACGCAGCGGTCTTCTTTTCTGCTGCCGGACCTGCCGATTTTTTCGGGGCCTCTTTTGCCGGGCGCGCTGACGCGGCTCCGGCCGGCTTTCCTGCGGCGGCGGCTTTCTTCTTTTCCGGGGAGGATTTCTTCTTCATGTTGCTGAATCAGGAATCTTTTTTGGCGGCTATGCCATCTAGCAGAATTTTGTAAATTTGTGGCCTCCGGTGCTTCCTCGCAGACTCTGGAGAAATGCGCCTGGTGTGCTCCATTGCACTCGCCTTTCTGTTCAGTGCATGCGCCTGGATGGGCGATGACGGGGTTACGTTCTTCCGGGGCGAGAAGGCCATTTCGCAGGAAGCCACCAAAGACCGTCTCCGCGAGGCAATCTTTCTCAATATTGCGAAGTGTTCTTCTAACACGAACTCGGGTCTCTATGCGCAGGACTACATCGTGCCCGGCGAAGTGACCCACTCCTACTACTACGAAGAGTCCGTGAACAACTGCTATGTGGCCATTCTCCTCGTATCATGTAACATCAATCCGGACCAGAACATCCTGCTGGTCGCAAACCTCTACCGCACGGTGATTCGCCTGTGCCATCTCCGCCCGGCGACGGGCTGACGCGACATAAAACCGCCGCAAAGCGCCTTCCGCGCCGCTTTCGCGCAGTTAAAGATTTTCGGATAAATCTTGTAATATTTTACTCCTCTGCTTTTTTTTGTGGGGCTGTGCCGCCGAAACATACATACGGGAGATATCGACCATGAGACGCGCCCTTGTATCTGCATTTGCTGCCCTTCTGCTTGGAGTGGCCTTTCCAAAATTTGCCCAGACGCCGCCGAAAAGCACGGAGGCGCCGGCTCCCGCCGCGACCCCGGCGAACGTCGCAAAAGAGTCCGAGGATAAGGCACGCCGCTGTCTGAATGAGTCGACGCGAAATGCGCAGGTTCCGTCCGACGGACGCCCCATCATGTCTGAAAACGCGATGGGCAACAACCCGCAGGAAAAGCAATACCGCGAAGAGATTGAACGGCTTCTGACGATCGAGATCGGGAACGTGAAAACGGCCGTCAAGGACGTGGAGCAGAAACACAAGCGCCTCATGCAGCTCTATCCGCGCCTGCAGTACTACAACGAAATCACTCTCGAAGACGTTCCTGGCGCCTGGCGCGAAGGCGATTATGTGAACTCAAAGAAGACTCTGAGTCTCACGTACGACATCGGCGCGGACGGCGTGCCAAAACTGAAGTGCCTCGTCATGGATTCTATGACCCGCAACGTGTATCATCCGGATCAGTGGACTCGCAAACTCATGCGTCTCTATTATCCTAACGTGCAAATGGTGGAACTGGAGACGCATCGCCACAACTTCCAGATGCCCACGATGGGAGCTCCCGCCATCACACTCGAATCCACTTCTCCCGAGATTCAGCTTCGCGCGCTTCGTCTGATCTATCTGAATCTGCGCACTGCGCTCTACAGCATGGACATGCTGATTGCGTCGTACTACGACAAGCGAAACCGCAAGAACGAATGGCAGATCAATCTCTGATCTGCCGTTCGCATTGACCCGTTAGCCGGCCACGGGAAACCAGATTTCCAGTCCGCCATTTCCGCTCACGGGATCAAAACTCCTGCCATAGACTTCCAGGTTTGGAGCATCGACCGGCTTGAGTCCTTAGTAGGTAAGCCATTCGCATATTGGGTCTATATTAGAAATGATTTAGGAAACT
>CAZUJO010000598.1:386-2023 GCA_964619995.1 uncultured Leptospiraceae bacterium | reverse complement strand
ATCACTTTGAGCTCTCCGGCTGGCCTGAGACGCGCGTGGTGATTCGATTCTGGCTTGTCGGCGTAATTCTGGCGCTGATCTCTCTTTCCACGCTTCGCATCCAGTGAACCTTTCAGGAAAACGAATTCTGGTCGCAGGCGCTTCGGGTAAATCCGGAAAGGCGGCTGTGCTCTGTTATGCGGAGCTTGGAGCAAAGGTTTTCGTTTCGGATCAGGACGATCGAACGATTCCCGAGTATGCAGCACTTGCCGCCTCGGGAAAAATTCAGGATCTGCGCCCGCGTGATGATGCGGCTTTGATCGATGAATGCCTTCCTCTCGACATGGTAGTGACTGCGCCCGGAGTTCCTCTTTCGCAGCCGATGTTTGTTCGCGCCAGAGAGAAGGGCATCCCTGTTTACGGCGAAAACGATTTTGGATACGAAATCCTCTCGAAGCGCTGGAAGAAGCCGCCGCTTGTCTGCGCGATTACAGGCACAGACGGAAAGTCGACAACGACGGCGCTCCTCGATCATCTGGCCCGCGCGGCGGGAGTTACGAGCGTTCCCTGCGGAAATTTCGGAACGCCGCTTTCCTCTCTCGTCGGGGGACCCGAGACACAGCTCCTTTCGCTTGAATGTTCTTCCTTTCAGCTTGAGCCTGCGCGCTTCCTGCACGCGAACGCAGCCGTGATCCTGAATCTCAGCCAGGATCATATGGACCGCTACCGGAACCTGGATGAGTATCTGGAAGCAAAGCTGAACGTTACGCGGAATCAGACGTCGTCAGATGTGTTGATTGCCCCTGCCTGGATCCTCGATCGTGCGAAGGGACCTTTCCGCCGAATCAGCATGGAGTCTCTCCCGCAGCGGCCGGTGCTGCAGTTCCGCGGCCAGGACCTCTGCGATGCGCGCGAATTCCGCCTGACGGGCAGCCACAATCGATCGAATCTTGAAGTAGCCCTGGCTGCTCTCGATGATCTCTGCCGCAGAGCCGGCCATGATGTAGAACGCGAAAAGCTGGCGCAGGCGATCCGCGAGTTTCGCGGGCTGCCGCACCGCATGGAAACGGTTCTTGAAAAAGAAGGCGTGCTGTATGTGAACGACTCAAAGGCAACGACCGTGCAGGCTGTCTGTTCCGGCCTCACCGCTTTTTCCGGCAGGCGCGTGGCCCTCCTTTGCGGCGGTTATGACAAAGGCCTTCACTACGGAGAGCTTGCAGGGTTTGCGAATGTAGAGCTGTTCCCGTTCGGTGCCGCCGGTCCGAAGATCCAGCAGGATACGAAGTGCGCGCGCCTGTATTCGGATCTGAAGCAGGCCCTCGGGGCGGCGCGCGAGTACTGCCGGCAGTCTTCAGGCGTTGTCTATCTTGGGCCTGCCTGCGCTTCCTATGATGCGTATAATTCTTACGAAGAGCGCGGAGAGCATTTCAAGTCTCTCGTCCGCGAAGCAGAGGGCATGTGAGAGCGGACGGTCTCCTTTCCCGCGTCGAAGAGGCCGTCAGCGCCAGGCGCGATCTGCCTCTCTTTGTCTTGATTCTCCTGCTCGCCGGCATGGGCATCTTTGCGCTTCATCCGGCTTCCTCGCTCCAGGCAAGAATCGAGCAGGGGGATGCGGATTACTATTTCACCCGCCAGGTGATCTTTGCTCTGCCCGGACT
>CAZUJO010000598.1:0-376 GCA_964619995.1 uncultured Leptospiraceae bacterium | reverse complement strand
ATGCGCTCTTGATTCTGGCCGGATGCGCGGTTCTCCTGCTCCTCGTGTTTGTGCCCGGAATCGGCCAGAAGGTTTCATCGCGCTCTGAGAGCTTTCACCGCTGGGTAGCGTTCGGCCCGATCCGTTTCCAGCCCTCGGAATTCGCGAAGATCAGCCTGATCCTGTACGCTGCTCACATCCTTGGGAAATTCAACATGGCCTCGGGCGAAACGGACCTGCGCCGTCTTATCGTGCCCTTCGGCCTTATGGGCATTCTGCTCTTTCTGATCCTGATCGGTCCGCAGTACGGGACCACAATTTGTACTCTCTCCGTGCTGGCTGTGATGATCTATCTGTCGGGCTTCATCTTCCCGATCGAGAACATGCCGGTGGTCAT
>CAZUJO010000597.1:0-2026 GCA_964619995.1 uncultured Leptospiraceae bacterium | reverse complement strand
GAATCAGACAGACGCTGAGGGCTTGCAGATATTTGATTCGGGGTAACGCCGTGAATCCTTTTACCGCGTGATTCCAAAGCAGCTTGAAAATGAAAGCGCAGAGCAACAGCAGGAAAACAAAGAACGAGACTTCCTCCAGACGCAACCGATGCACGTCGCTCAGTCCGTAAACCGTCATCCCGGCCCGGGCCGACGGCGCCAACAGCACGCCCAGCAGCGCCGTCATGGCCCGGCAATTTCCCCAGGTTCTTGATTTGTTCGTCATGATGGTTCCCTCATTCGATGACGGACCGCGTTCGCCGCGGCATCCGATCAGTGCGGTGGCGGATCGCCGAAATGGGCTTTCCACGAAACATAAGCGGCTTCATCGGCCAGCATCGCGTCCATCGCGGCCGCAAGTGGTTCGATCCGCACCAAACCGGAAAACACGGTGCGATCACCAATCGCGTTCGCGAGCACGAACGTCGGCCGCTGCGTGACTTGCAGCGCGTCGAACTCGTCGGAGGATCTTTTTACACGTGCCGCGACGGCCGGAGACTTTGCCGCCGCGAGCAACCTGGGCCGATCCAGGTTGGCGGCGCCGGCTGCGACTTCGATCGCAACTTCCCAGCGCCCGACTTTCTGGCCGTCGCGCACCGCCGCGTTTTGCAGCGCCAGCCGGACGTGATCATCGTTCACGCCAAAATCGCGGGCCGCCTCGGCCACGAGATTCGGCACCAGCATCTGGATGGTCTTGGGATCGAACCAGCCGGCGTTGAGCATGTACGGCGAGCGGACGATCGAGCCGCTGCGACGATAGAACCATTCGCACTGGCTTTGCGAAACGGGGTAGGCGGCTGCGGGCATCTGCGCAATCTTCCAGCCGAATTCCGCCCGACCCGCGTAGCGCCGCTGGAGTTCCGCCCACGCCGGCTCGGCCCAATGACACCAGGAGGAAATGACTTCGAGATAGTAGGTGACGGCGATCATGGATGGGAGTCTTCCAAACCGGCAAAGTCGAGTCCATTCACAAACCGAAGCTCCAAGCCCCCTGTTCCAACCTCCAGGGAAGCACCAAAATTCAAATCCCAATCGCCGCGGACAGTCGTGCGGGTGACTGGGGTTTGGGTTCCTGGAGTTTCGTCAGGGCTGGCTGGTGATCTTCTGCCAGTCGACCCCTTGCACGCCGGCATAAATGGCGAAGGCTCGCTCGTTTTGAATCAGCACGGCGCGCACCAGGTTTTCTGTACCGGGCCTGGCCTGGTCCAGCATGGAATCGGCGGCACCACGGGCCTCCACGCATAAAAACTGCACTTCTCGATAGAGCGACTCCTTGTCCGGAAAGAAGCGAAAGATAAGCGCCTCAGATACGCCCGCAGCGCGTGCAAGATCCGCTGTGGTTGTGCCGTGGAAGCCCTTTTTCGCGAACAATTGCATGGCGGATTCAAGAATGACCTGACGACGCGCTGCCGCAGGCATACGTTTTTTAGTTGCTTTTTTAGTTGCCACGACTTTTCCTTGATGTAAGTGAGTATTTACTTACTTATGGAACAGGGGAAAGTAAGTCAAGCAAGACATGGAGGGACTATGAAAGTATTCGTAACAGGCGGAAGCGGATTCGTTGGAGAAAGGCTCATTCGCAGACTCAAAGCAGACAAACATGAAGTGGTAGCACTGGCCCGGGGAAGCTCCCAGGCAGAGAAAATTAGGGCAACGGGAGCACAGCCGGTTCACGGAACGTTTTCAAATATTTCCGAATGGGAAACGGCTCTTGACGGAATGGATGCGGTGGTCCATTGCGCGGCTCCCGTTGAGTTCTGGGGAAAATGGGAAGACTTTTATCGCGATACAGTGCAGGCGACCATCGACCTGTACCAGGCTGCCTCGCGCAGAAAAGTGGGCCGCTTCATTCAGATCAGCTCTGAGTCAGTGATCCAGGACAAGTTGCCGCTTCTTGATATTGATGAAACAGCACCGTACCCGTCTGTTCCGAGTTCTGTTTACGGTAGAGCCAAGAAAGAAACAGAAATCGCACTCTGCGCTCAGC
>CAZUJO010000596.1:0-2026 GCA_964619995.1 uncultured Leptospiraceae bacterium | reverse complement strand
GATCCGGACGACCCGAAAGCCCCATCCCCTGCTCGATCTGAATGGCAGCCAGCGGACAGTCCGTCGCCACATGGGCCGGATCTTTTTCGCGAAGCCCTTCAAAGGCGCGCTTCCCGGCCTCAAGACTCATTTCAAAGTACTCTTCCTTCATGGCCCAGGTTCCGTTGTGGCCGCAGCATTCGTCGACCACGGCGATCTCAGCTCCTGGAATGAGGCGCAGGATGTCCCGCGAACGATAGCCAATGTTCTGCGCTCTCAAATGACACGGCACATGATAGCCCACTTTGCCCGGCGTGCTCTTGAAATCCCGGTTCAGCTTTTCCTGCTTTTTCAACTCAAACAAATATTCGTGCACGTCCATCGTCGCCCGCGCCACGGCTTCCGCTTTTTCTTTGAGTTCCGCAGGCAGGAAGTTTACGTACTCCTTTTTGAGCGTAAGCGAGCAAGTGGGATTGATTGCGAGGATTTTGTAGCCGTCCTTTGCGTACGGGTAAAGAGACTCGACGTTCTTTTTCATCTTCGCGAGCGCCCAGTCAAGGTCGCCGCTGTTGAGCCCGGGCATACCACAGCAGTTCTGCTCCGGACAATCAACATGCACCTGGTTTTTCTCAAGGACTTCCACCGTATCGCGTCCAAGCGCCGGATTGTTGTAGTTTACGAAACATGTAGAAAATAATACTACCTTTTCCTGACCATCGCGCGGCAGTCCGGCTTCGGATTTCTTTGTCTTCCGGAACCAGCGCATGAAGCTGGTTGCATGGAACTCCGGCATCTTCTTGCTGCGATGGATCCCGAGAATCGCTTCCATGATTCTGCGGTGAAAATTGCTGTTCATCGCCTTGTTTGCCAGAGAGGAAATCAGGCCCGCTGTTTTGCCGGCGAAGTCCGCGTTCTGGAGGAATTTGTCGCGAAGAGGCACTCCGTCCTTCTTCGCCCTGACATGCACCGCCCGCTGCAAGAGGGCCGGATAATCAAGATTAAACGCGTGATGGTCGCGGTCTGTATAAGGACATTTCACGTAGCAGATTTTGCACTGATAGCACTCGCCGATGATTTTGTCTTTGTCGTGCTCGGTGAGCTTGAATACGTCTTCTTTTTCGTCCATGAGGCGAAAGAGAGTCGGGAACGACGGGCAGTACTTGAAGCACATGCGGCAGCCGTTGCACAGATCAAATGCCCGGGCCAGTTCGCGGTCTGTGGATGCCTGATCCCAGTAAAGAGCATTCGAGGGATCGTACACTGTATCCGAAGTGTTCTCGTAGTTGATGCGCGCGTTCATGGGTTTTGCTCCGAAAAAAATTCAGCGCCTGCCCCGCAGGACAGGCGCACTTCGCTGAAGATCAGGAGATGCTCTTCAGTCCCTGTTCAAATCTACCTGCGTGGGATTTTTCAGCCTTCGCAAGAGTCTCAAACCAATCGGCAATTTCCGAGAAACCTTCTTCGCGCGCAGTCTTCGCCATGCCCGGATACATGTCTGTGTATTCGTGCGTTTCGCCGGCAACCGACGCTTTCAGGTTCAGCACCGTATCTCCGATCGGGAGCCCGGTAGCCGGGTCGCCAATTTTGCGCATGTATTCGAGATGGCCGTGAGCGTGGCCGGTCTCGCCTTCTGCTGTATCACGGAACAGACCTGCAATATCCGGATATCCTTCCACATCAGCCTGTTTTGCAAAATACAGGTAACGGCGATTCGCCTGGGATTCACCGGCGAAAGCTGCCTTCAGGTTCTCATGCGTCTTCGAGCCTTTCAGATTCGACATTTAGTCCTCCGATTTGCTTTTAAAGCAATTCTTGATTTAGAGTTAATCTAAATCGCTTGCGGCTGTCTATCTGAATTTTTTTTGGAACGATTTTTCGCGGCTACGCCTCGACTCCAGGCAGGGGCTTGGCAATTTGTCGCAGCTTCTTCGAGCGAATCTCGGAAGAAACATCTGCGATGAACGCTTCCAGAGTCATCTCCGATTTCTCGCCGGAGAAATAATCCCTGCTGTTGATGACCTTCTTCTCTTTTTCCTGGTCTCCAATC
>CAZUJO010000595.1:0-2037 GCA_964619995.1 uncultured Leptospiraceae bacterium | reverse complement strand
GGCGGTTCCGACAGCAAGTCTACCCTCGACGTAAGCTATCGCAGCCAGAAGCAGCTCATGGAATCACTCAACGAACTCTTCGCAGCGGAAGAATGGTTCGGCGCCGACTATCGTCACGTGGAGGCGAAGGAGGCGAAGCCCGCGCCCGATCCGCTCAAATTCGTGGATGTGCAGGGACTGGGCTCTCCGCTGGCCGGCGCGCGTTTTGCCAATCATATTGCGGCGGAGATTCAAGCTGAGGTCGCCGGAGGCAGAAAGTACAGCGATTTCTGCGTGCTCGTGAAGGCTGCAAGAGATGCCCGGGCCGTCGAGCGAGCCCTGCGAAACTGCGCAATACCCCATGCATACTACAAGAAAACGGGCGTCTACCAGTCCACCGAAGCATTCGAGTGGCTCTTGATGCTCACTGCGGCTTCGACGCTGAGCATTACCGATATCAAAGAAGCAATGCTTACGCGCTTTTTCGCTGTGCGCCCGGAAAGCCTGATTGGAGCCGCTGAAATACCCGAGCAGGTCCTTCTTCTGTTTCGCGAATGGAATACACTTGCGGCCGAAGGAAAAATATCGCGGCTCCTCCGGAGCATGATGACAGAAACAGCGGCGCTCCTGCCGGAAGACGCGGAGCACGTGCATGAGAAAGGAATCAGTCCGGTGGACGACTACGTGCGCAGGAGGGCGAATCTTGAACAGATTGCTCAGGAGCTAGAGAAGACTGCGCGCGGGTCAACGTTATCTGCCGTTCTGGAGGATCTGCGCGCGCGAATTCAGAACCAGACCGAACTGGAGGAGAACTCCGATCTGCATCGCGAAGAATCAGATCGTGATCGTGTGCGCATCATGACCATCCATGCAAGCAAAGGTCTCGACTTTGACTGCGTCTTTGTTACGGGCGGATTTTCGGATGGTTTCACGCCGAAGTTTCTGGAGTTCTTCGAAAGCAGCGCTCGAGGCGAGAGGGTGTTCGATCTCACGTCGACCCGGAAGGAAGACTACAGGCAGGCCCGCCTCGCCGAGTATAAAAGATTGTACTACGTAGCATTTACGAGGGCCCGATATCGGGTGGTTGCGCCCCTTTTCAATACGGACCACTGGGGCAAGGGCCCGCTGGTTCAGATTGTCCGTCCGGCCGCCGGACGCCTGGCCGCGAAGGGCCTTGCGAAAATTACGGCTCCCCGCCGCCCGGAGCCCGTGACGGCACCGGGGACGATCCAGGAAGGATCGATTCTGCGCACGGAAATCACGCGCTATCCGGAAGTGTCTTCGCGGTCAAAAGGGCTTACATCCTACACCGGAATTCTGCGCCGTGCTTCGGCGCTCGATGCGCTGCGCGCGCAATTTGGAGAGGTCAGCCCGGCCGAGGATGAGCCGCTTCCGCCGCCAGAGACGCGCGAAGCGGAGCTCGACGGAAAAGGAAACTTCATGATGGTCAGCGAGCCTGTTCTGCCGAGGGGCGACCGCACGGGGAATGCAATCCATGAAGCCCTCGATGGACTGGATTTCTCAGAATTTGACCGCAAGCAGCCGCCGAAACCGGCGCAGCTCCCGGCAGAAACCCTGCATCACATTGAGCGCGCGTTGATCGAATACGGTCTCGAAGGCGAAGATATGCTGCGTGCTGCGCTGCATATGATCCATGCGGCCTTAAACGCAGAGCTGCCGGGCGTGGGGCGGCTGTGCCGCGTCAAGGACCGCATGTCGGAATTTCGATTCCTCGCGCGTGCCAGTGGATTTGCGGGAGGGGCAGATCTCCTGGTACAGGACGGCTACATCCACGGCGCGCTCGACCTTGTATTTCGCGTAAAAAATAAGTACTACATACTGGACTGGAAAACAAACTCGCTCCCCGCCTATGATGACGCTTCCCTTCTCGAATCGATCTTGAAAGAGCGGTATGACCTCCAGTATGCGGTTTATGGCCACGCGCTCGTAAGCTGGCTGAGATCGAATGGAACGTTCGTGCCCGAGAATTTCGGCGGGGTGTTCTATCTGTATCTTCGCGGCTTGAAGCCTGGGCTGAGCGAGGGCATCTACAGCGTC
>CAZUJO010000594.1:0-2038 GCA_964619995.1 uncultured Leptospiraceae bacterium | reverse complement strand
CTTCCACTTCTTCGGCGGGGATTCCTTCGCGAAGCAGATGACGTTCGTAGAGTGTGACGGTGGTGGGATGATTCTTCACCACATCGTACATAACGGGCTGCGTGAAGGTCGGTTCGTCCGTTTCATTGTGGCCCCATCTGCGGTAGCAGATGATGTCGAGGAAAACGTCAGTTCCGTAACGGGCGCGCCACTCCATGCAGAGCTCGACGGCGCGGTAGACCGCTTCCGGATCGTCGCCGTTCACGTGAAAGATCGGCACCTGCAGCATCTTCGCCAGGTCCGTGCAATAGCGAGTTGAGCGCGAGTCCGCCGGATTGGTGGTGAATCCCACCTGGTTGTTGCATATGATGTGGAATGCCCCGCCGACGGCGTAGCCTTCCAGGCTCGACATCTGCAGGCACTCGTAGTTGATTCCCTGGCCCGCAAACGCTGCGTCGCCGTGGATGATGACGGGAAGATTCTTCGATCGCGTAACGTCTTTGCTGGAGGTCTGGCGCGCGCGCACGGAACCCATGACTACGGGATTGATGACTTCGAGATGACTCGGATTGAATCCAAGGCTCAGGTGGATCTTCTTGCCGTTGGCTTTTACAACATCGTGCGAATATCCGAGGTGATACTTAACGTCGCCCGGACCGACATCGCTTGTCACTTTTTCGTTGAACTCCGCGAAGATGAGGGCAGGGTCTTTTGCGAGGATATTTGTGAGAACATTCAGGCGGCCGCGATGCGCCATGCCGATGACGATTTGTTCCATGCTCTGTGTGGCTGCGATGTCCACGACTGCTGAAAGAGCGGGAATCAAGCTTTCGCCGCCTTCCAGGGAAAAGCGTTTCTTGCCAGGGAAGCGCGTTGCGAGAAATCGCTCAAAGTATTCGGCGTTGTGAAGCTGGAAGAAAAGATCCTTTTGCGTTTTCGCGCCGAGGCTCCAGTTGTTTTCCTCGGCTTCCATCCGCTCGATGAGCCATGCGCGTCTTTCTTCATCGCGAATGTAGAAGAACTCGGCGCCGATGCTTGAGCAGTAGGTCTTTTCCATTCTCTGGATGAGCTGCCCGAGCGTTCCGGTGACCTGTTTGCCGGCGATCATCGTCGTGACCGTGCGTCCCATGTCGGCGTCGGAGATTCCGTGATCGGAAGGATTCAGATGATAACGAGTCGGCTTTACGAGATTGAGCGGATCGAGATTTGCCGAGTAGTGTCCCTGGCGGCGGTAAGCCTGAACCAGGAGCAGAGCGCGAATGTGAATGTCCGCAATGGAATCAACTTCGCGCTGCGTGAGTTTTGGAATGTGGAGCGCTGCGGGAAGGGCCTCAGTCTTTGAGTGCCCGTTCCCTTCATGGTCCAGGTCCGAGAAGAATTTTCGCCAGGCTTCTGGGACGCTGTCTGGATTCTTGAGATACTGACTGTAGAGATCCTCCAGAAGCTCCCGGTTTCCGGCATTTAAGATACCAACTGCCATACTCCCTCCCGGCTATGCGTAGCTTTTTTACCTGCGCGCGAAGGCGAGCAGGCCAATCATTCTGGCTTTGCGAATCTCTCTTGCGATTTTTCTCTGAATCCGAGCCGTTGCACCCGTCATACGACGCGGGAGGATTTTCCCTGTCTTCGACACGAAGCGCTCAAGCGTTTCTGAATCCTTGTAATCAATGGTTAGATTTCTAGTATCGAGCACCCGCTTCTTGTAGCGTGCTTTCTGGTGCTTCTTTCTGTCCAGGTAGGAATCACCGGACTCCTGATCGATGGACTCGCCTTCCGGGCCGCGAATGTCTTTGCCCTCCAGGCTCTGGTTTTCTGATGCCATAATTTCCTCAGTTCACTGAATAGTATAAGGAAAGGAATCGGCACTTGCCTGTAAAGTGAATTTCAAACGGCAAAAACGGAGGAAAGAAACTCGGCCGATTTCTTCCGCTGCCCGGTCCCCAGTGGGTCCTTTTCCTGGTCCGGATAGATCTCCATGCTCTTGTCTGACTGAAGATGGTTGAAAAGGGCAAATGCCGAGGCAGGCGTATTTTTCTCGTCCGCAAGGCCTACCGTAAAG
>CAZUJO010000593.1:0-2047 GCA_964619995.1 uncultured Leptospiraceae bacterium | reverse complement strand
GTGTGGAGGCATATGCGCCGAAAAGGTCTTGACCCTGGGCCCTTCTTTGAGACTCCTTCCTGTGCGCATGAAAAAACGCATTTTTTTAATACTTTCGGCGTTCGCCGGATCCATTCTGCTCATGGCCGGGCTCTCCGCGCAGGAGAAGCGCGTTTCCCACGCCGATGTCGCGCGATCTGTAATGAGTGTTTATGAAAAGATGGGCACTTACAGCGCAGGTTTTCAGATCACAACCCAGGAAGGCGGCTCTGCGCGCGCGATGAGCGGCCAGTGCTTCTACAAGGGACCCGGGAAGATACGTTTCGATTTCGATAACCCGGCGGGCAACCTGATTGTTTCCGACGGCAGAACCATGTGGGTCTACATCCGCCGTCTGAACGCTGTGGGCAAGCAGGACCTTCGCCTGCAGAAGAAAGACGAAAGCGGAAAGAATATTTTTCAGGACACGGCCGGACCGGGTGTGTCGCGATTGTTTAGAAAGTATCACTATCGTTTTGATAAGCCGGAGCAGCCGCGCAATGAAGACGGAAGCAGTGTTTTCGTTCTCGATATGGACCAGAGAGAGAAGACAGGGGGCTACGAGAAAATCAAACTTTTCGTAGATGCTTCCACTTATCTGATCCGCAAAGCAGTAGCATCGGATAACCAGGGTAAGACGACGACTCTGACATTCCGCAATGCGACCGTGAATCCTCCGCTGGAAGGAAAGCTTTTCCAGTATGATCCGCCGGAAGCCGTGCGGGTAGTTCCGAATCCCCTTGTGAGTGAATGATTGAATGCTTGCTAAAAGACTGGGTACGATCCTCAAAGACGCGCGCGAAGCCAAGAAGCTGACCATCAAAGATGTGGCCCGCGAAACCTTTATTACTCCGCGCTGGGTAGAAGCTCTGGAGAATGAAGACTTCTCCGTGTTCCCGGCGGAAACCTATGCGCTCGGAGCGCTGAAATCCTATTCTGAATTTCTGAACCTCGAAACTTCTCACCTTGAGAATCTGTTTCGCGGACAGCAGATTGACCTTTCTCAGTCCCCGATCGAAGAACTGACGCGCCCGACGGGAATCCGCATTCCCGGCATTGGCAAGAACATGATCTTCGTCGTGGCCGGTATCGGCGTCGGCCTCGGGATTCTGCTCCTTGTGCTTTCGGGCGCCCTCAGATTCCCCGGTGGACATTCGTCGAGCGCCGCACATGCATCTGAAGCAAACTGCCATGACCGCGAAATTGTTCCTGTCACTCTTCCCGTTCGCGGCGCGCCTCCGCGTCAGGAGGCGATTTCGCGCGAAAACGCTCTGCGCTTCAACGTGGACAGCACGGCTCTGAAGATCTGCCTGGGCGAAGTCCAGCAGACTCCGGAAGGCAAGCAGCGCGCATTGTTCCTGGTCCGCATCAACGACGAAACCGATTTCAGCTTCTATGCCGCGGAAGGCGAAATGGTCGCACTGAGCTCGGACACACAGGCGCTGAAAGAACTGACCGGCGAAATTCGCATTACCCCGAAAGCCATCGGCGAAGCGTCTGCGCGCATTCAGCTGGAACTGGGCGACAAAGGCACTCCTGCCGCCGCAGCGCAGCAGGGCGCCATTCAGGTCACGTTTCAGTTTGTAGCCGATTCCTACGTAGAATGGACCGATGACGGCAACTACCACCGCGGCGTTGAAATTCGCGCGGGCGAATCGCGCACGTTCGAAGCAAAGAACCGGCTCGAAGTCAAGGTTGGAAACGGCGCAGGCGTGCAGATCCTCGCTCCGGGGAAACCGCCGCGCATTGCCGGGCCTCCTGGCAAAATTGTAAAGATTACTTATAGAAAGGTTCCCGATCCGCTCGATCCGGGGCTCGCTCAGGTCGAGGAGAAGATCGAAGCGGCTCAGTGAAATCACAGAGCAAATCCCCTTCCTATTTCATAACCACTCTCGGCTGTCCCAAGAATCAGGCGGACAGCCGGGAAATGGAAAGAAGTCTCGCAAGCGTTGGCTACGTGCGGACTGCTACGGCTGACGAGGCCGACGTTCACCTGATCAATTCCTGCGCATTCATTGAAGACGCCCGC
>CAZUJO010000592.1:0-2071 GCA_964619995.1 uncultured Leptospiraceae bacterium | reverse complement strand
CGATAATACGACGCATTATCAATCCCGCGAAATGCAAGATTCGGCCCCCTGTGATCCCCTTCGCAGGTGTGATTGTAAACCACGTCCAGTATGACTTCGAGGCCGGCGCGGTGAAGGGTTTTCACCATCACCTTGAATTCCTGGATCGCATCCCCCACCCTTCGGCCCGCTGAGTAGGCCAGATCGGGCGCGAAGTAGCCCAGGGTGCTGTAACCCCAGAGGTTGCGCAATCCGCGCTGTGCTATGACATGCTCGTCGACGTGGTGATGGACGGGCATCAGCTCCAGTGCCGTGATGCCGAGCTTCTTGAAATAGTCGATCATGGGTTCCGAAGCGAGCCCGGAATACGTTCCGCGCATGCGCTGCGGAACCTCGGGATGACGCATCGTCATGGATTTTACATGTGCTTCATATATAATCGTATCTTTCCAGGGTACTTTCGGCGGCCGGTCGTCTCCCCAGGTAAAGGCCTTTTCCACAACGGCGCAGAGCGCCGCGAACGGGGCGCTGTCTCTCTCATCCATTTTCCACGGATTCGCAGGATCAAACGCATAGAGCGCATCATCCCACGTAACATTGCGCGCCATCGCAAATGCGTAGGGATCCGAGAGCAGCTTGTGCGGGTTGAACCTGTGCCCGCGCGCGGGATCCCACGGGCCGTGCACCCTGTAGGCATAAATCTGACCGGGTCGCACGTCCGGAAGATAGCAGTGAAAGATCATGTCGGTGCGCTGCGAGAGAGGAATTCTTCGACTTTCCTTTCTCGAATCCGCGGAATCGAATAGACACAGCTCGACTCCCGTGGCATGTTCCGAATAAAGTGAGAAATTTACACCCGATCCGTCCCACGTCGCGCCGAGCGGGTACGGTTCACCGGCCATGACTTTTATCACGATGCACTTCCCGCAAAAAACATAGATTGAAACCCCAGAATATGATTTTAATTGATTTGATCAATAGAAAAAGAAAAGCGGAACTGATTACCGCAAAGTGGAATGGCTAAATGGCGAATTACCGCGTCTTAATGATCGGCTGGGAATACCCGCCTCAGATCACCGGCGGCCTGGCCGTCGCGTGTGAAGGCATTGCTTCCTCATTGGGAAGAAGGGGAAACCATGTCCGTTTCCTCGTGCCCCGCCTGAACGGTGACGAGCCTGTGCACGAAAATGTCGAACTGATCGATGCAGGCACGCGCACGGAACTCTATACAACCGAAGAACTTGAATTGCTGCGAAACCTCGCCGTGCATGACTTCACAGCCCAGAAGATCTTTTCTCCCTACGCGTCCAGCCAGTACTCCGCCGAAACATCTCTGATCGACATCCAGGAACGCCTGAGCAAGATGAAGAGCGAATCCCGTCAGCTGCCATTGCTTCGCGGCGGCTACGGCGACTGGATGTACCAGGAAATCGAGCGATACGCGAAGGCGTCTTACTTCATCGCGCAGAAATTTGAACTGGATGTGATCCATGCGCACGACTGGATGACCTTCCCTGCCGGCCTTGCGGCCATGAACGCCACAGGCCAGCCCCTGGTCGTTCACGTGCATGCAACAGAGTTCGATCGGAGCGGGGATCACGTGAACCAGTACGTTTACGATCTTGAGCGTTATACATTCCATCACGCAACCGCCATCATGACCGTGAGCAACTACACGAAGAATGTTCTGATTCACAGATACGGTGTTTCGCCCGACAAGATTTTCCCGGTCCACAACGCAGTGGACTTCGAACTGCCCGGATCCATCCTCGAGCGGAAGAAGCCTCTGCGGGATCACATCGTGCTGTTTCTGGGGCGCATCACATTCCAGAAGGGCCCCGATTATTTCGTGCGCGCGGCGCGTCTCGTCATCGATCAGATGCAGAACGTTCGTTTCGTAATGGCCGGCACCGGCGACATGTACTCGCGCATGATTGAGTTCGCAGCCGACCTTGGCATCGGGAAGTATTTCCACTACACGGGCTTTCTCAATCGCTCGCAGGTGAAGCGGCTCTACTCCATGAGCGATCTTTATGTCATGCCTTCTGTTTCTGAACCGTTTGGAATCTCTCCTCTCGAAGCAATGATGCAC
>CAZUJO010000591.1:0-2075 GCA_964619995.1 uncultured Leptospiraceae bacterium | reverse complement strand
CGCGATTATGAGCGCAATCGCATGGAACTCGACTCTGCATCGAAGCGCGACGGGCTCGCGCGGCTCGACGATCTGGCGAAGTCTCTGCCTCCAGGCGGCGGCCAGATCCTGCGTCAGGAAGGCGCGACCCTGATCGGCATCGCAGCCGACCGGCCCCGCCAGCCTGCGCGGCGGATCGACGGTTCAGCGCGATTGCCGGCAAAAGAACAGCTCTCTCCCGTCGCCCGCTGCGAAAGAGAAATTCTGGCCATTTTGCTGTTTCATCCGTCTGTCATTATGGATCTTCGCGAGGAGCTGGAATCTTTTTCATTCCAGGACGAGCCTTCGGAGATCATGTATCGTTATCTTGATACGAGGGCGATTTCAGGCAATCTCTGGACCCCGGAGACGGTGTTCTCGGACCAGCTGCCCGATGCCATTGTATCGATTTTTCACGGCTTATTGCTTTCAAGGGGTCCTTCCGAGGATCCCTCGGGGGTCGTTCGGGATTTACTTCTGGAACACAGAATTCGCAGTCTCGAAAAGCAGTTCGGAGAGGTGGATTTGCAGCTTGCAGGAGCCGATCCTGTACAGGAATTTCCGCTGCTCTCGAGAAAGAATGAGATTGTCCTGGAACTCCAGGCTTTGCGGGCAAAAAAAATAGGACTCGGGGTGGAGACTCCCCGGGGCACGAGTGAGGTATAACCGGCCATGTCAATGGAAGACCTTCCGGAAATTCAAAAGATCATCTCAATTGGCAAGGCCAACGGGGAAATCACTTACGACGAAATCAACGAATACCTTCCCGAAAAGATTGTAAACTCGGAGCGCATTGAAGACGTCTTCACGCTCCTCAATCAGATGGGAATTGAGGTTGTAGAAGAATATTCAAGCCGCCCGCAGGAAGAGGTTACGAAGAAGGAACCTCCCGCGAAGCAGCGCAAGAAGAAAGACCAGCCTGCGAACTCAAGCGACGACCCGATTCGCCTGTATCTGAAAGAGATCGGCCGGGTCTCCCTGATCTCGGGCGACAAAGAAGTATTCCTGGCGCGCCGGATTGAAAACGGCGAAAACATCATCGAGGAAACCATCCTCGAATCATCGCTGTTGCGCGCGAATTTCATGAAGCTTCTGCCGAAGATTCGCTCCCGCAAAATCAAGATCACAGATGTTGTGCGCGCGAACAAAGCCTACTACATGTCGAGCACGGAACTTGAGAAGCTCGAGAAGATCTTCTTCCACGAGATGGAAACCATTGTCGCTGAAGAGAAGAAGCTCCAGGAAGCGCAAAACCGTCTGAAGAAGTACGTAGAAGGCTCGAAGAAATGGCGCGAGTACCGCCTCAAGGCAGATGAATCCAAAGCCCTTCTTCTAAACGCAGTCCGCAAGGTCGGCGTTTCCCAGAAGGAGATTCAGCGCATCTCGCAGAAAATCAAGTCTATGGTGTTCCGGATCAAGGAGATCCAGAGGCATTTCCTCGGCATCCGCGCGCGCTACGGCAAAGACATCAAGGAAATCAAGGCATACAACCGTTTCATTGAGAAGAACGAGAACCTGGATCTCATTGAAAAGGAAATGAACGCGCCGATCGACGAAGTGCGCGAAATCATCAAAGACATTCGAAACAATGAGCGGAAACTGCGCCGTATGGAGCAGGAAGCAGGCTCCATTGTTTCTGATATCCTTCGCTGGGGCGAATCCCTCAACCGGGGCGAGCGCGAAATTGCTCAGGCCAAAAAGGAACTCATCAAGGCCAACCTCAGACTCGTTGTGTCGATCGCGAAACGTTATGCGAACAGAGGCATGCACTTCTTCGATTTGATTCAGGAAGGGAACATCGGCCTCATCAAGGCGGTCGACAAGTTCGAATACAAGAAGGGATACAAGTTCTCAACATACGCTACGTGGTGGATCCGTCAGGCGATCACACGCGCGATTTCCGATCAGGCGCGCACGATCCGCATTCCGATCCACATGATCGAGCAGATCAACAAGGTGGTGCGCGAAACCAGACTCTTCCTGCAGGAGACTGGCCGCGAACCTACGAACGAAGAAATTGCAGAACGCCTTGGATGGCCTGTTCAGAAGGTTAAGGC
>CAZUJO010000590.1:0-2085 GCA_964619995.1 uncultured Leptospiraceae bacterium | reverse complement strand
GATTTTGAGCGCGCAGTGCACAGACGAGCAGGTGAATCGAACTACCCCCGCCCTCTTTGCGCGCTTCCCGGAACCGATCGACTACGCAAACGCAGACATTGCGGAAATCGAAACGCTCATCCACAGCACGGGATTTTTTCGCAACAAAGCGAAGAGCATCCAGGGTTTCTGTCGCGCTCTTGTGGATCAACACGGCGGCCGGATCCCCGCAACCATGGACGAACTCGTGCGAATGCCGGGCGTGGGACGAAAGACCGCCAATGTAATACTGCAGGAACTTCACGGAATCGCTACGGGCATCGTCGTGGACACGCATGTGGCGCGGCTCTCTCGTCTCTTCGGCCTGACTCGCCATACTGACCCGGTGAAAATTGAAAGGGATCTGATGGAGATCGTCCCGCGAGAGATGTGGTTGAACTGGTCGCTCTACATGATCTTCCTGGGCCGATCAAACTGCACTGCCAGGCAGCGACGATGCGATGACTGCGTTCTCCGCAGCATCTGTCCGGCTGTTAGTCGGACAGAACCACGGGCTCCTGCAAAACGCGCAGGATCGAGCGAAACGGCTCCTCCGTCGCGCGGTAAGAAAAGAGCTTCTTAACGAACGCAAAGAATTCAGGATCGATTTCTTCATCGAGACGGACGGTCTTCGTCGCAGAATAGTAGGACACGTCATGCGTGGCAAAGTCGGTAGTGATGCCGGTGCGAATCACCGGATCCTGTGCGCTCCAGCAAATGGAATGTCCCCGGAAGGTAAATTGGAACCAGACCAGTTTGTCGTTCAGCGTGTTTGCGAACAGGTCAAAGTACGGCTCGCGGCCCTGATACCAGTGTCTCAATACATCGTACTTCAACTTCTTCTGGCTGATCTTCTCGAGGGATGCTGCCAGGTCTGCTATGGTTTCTTTTCTCTCGGAAGTCATTGGGCCAGAAAATCCGCCGCGGTCGTAGGACGTTGTCCTTTACCTTAAATTGCGCAATTCATATTTGGAATCCAGACTATCATGCAGGAAGGACTATTTGCACCGCAGGCGCCCTTGCCGCAGAGGCTCCGCCCCGCTTCGTTTGAAGAGTTCCGCGGGAATGTGAAACTGATCGAGCAACTCACTCGACGCAAGCCCCATTCCATGATTCTCTATGGTCCGCCTGGATGCGGCAAGACAACTCTTGCCAATCTGGTCGCAAAGAATTCCGGGCTCCCCTTTCGGATCCTGTCTGCAGTCGCTTCCGGCGTCAAAGATCTGCGGGATGTGATCGAAGAATCGAAGCGGACAGGGCGCATTCTGCTCTTTGTAGATGAGATTCATCGTTTCAGTAAGTCTCAACAGGACGCGCTCTTGCATGCAGTGGAAGAAGGCTGGCTGATCCTCATCGGCGCCACGACAGAAAATCCGTCCTTTGAGGTGATAGCTCCCCTGCTCTCCCGGTGTCAGGTTTACCGCCTGACGGCCCTCGAACGCGTCGATCTCGACGCTATACTGGAGCGCGCCCTCCAGCAGGATGCTCTTTTGACGGGCAAGACGCTGCAGCCGGATGCTCGCAATCAACTCCTCGATTTCGCTGCCGGAGATGCGCGCAAATTGCTCCGCATCCTTGAACTGGCGGCGGAAGACCACGGACCGATTACCGTTGAATCTCTCAAGCGCTGCATTGAGAATTTTGCGCGTCAGTACGACCGGGCAGGGGAAAATCACTACGACGTCATCAGCGCATTCATCAAATCGATCCGCGGTTCCGACCCGGATGCGGCGCTTCTTTATCTTGCAGTCATGATCGACGCAGGCGAAGATCCTCTTTTCATAGCCCGACGATTGATCATTCTCGCCTCAGAAGACGTGGGCAATGCCGCGCCACAGGCCCTCACGCAGGCAGTGGCTTGCTTCCAGGCCATCGAACGAATTGGAATGCCGGAAGGACGGATCGTCCTCGCTCAGACAGTCACGTTTCTCGCCGCATGTCCGAAGAGCAATGCCGCCTATCGTGCAATCGATTCCGCGCTGGAGTTCGTGAGAGGAAAGGGAATCGCAATTCCCCGTCATCTCCGCAACGCGCCGACCGCCACCCATAAACAGGAACGTGCGGGCG
>CAZUJO010000589.1:775-2092 GCA_964619995.1 uncultured Leptospiraceae bacterium | reverse complement strand
GCGTTGAAGGTGTGGAAGAACTCTTCTTCGGTGTGATGTTTCCCGGCAATGAACTGGATGTCATCGATGAGCAGGACGTCCACGTTCCGGTACCGGCGCTTGAACTCATCTGTCCCGGATTCCCGGAGCGCAGTGACGAACTCTGCCGTGAAGGCTTCAGCATTGGTGTACAACACGTTGAGCTCGGGCACGTGAAGCGCCAGGTAGTTGGCGATCGCTCCGAGCAGGTGTGTTTTTCCGAGACCGGGTGGACCATGGAGGAACAGAGGGTTGTAGGCCTCGGAGGGAGCCTCGGCGACGGCCAACGCAGCGGCGTGGGCGAGATGGTTGCCGGGACCAATCACGAACCGGTCGAAGTCATGGGTTGGATTCGGCCCGATCGGCTGGGTTGGTGCTGATACCCGTTCGTGCTGCGGAGGGCGTTCGAAACTTGCGTTGGTCAGGCGTGAGCCGGCGTTAGCCAGAGCGTCATTGATGACCTCCATGTATCGCCGCTCCACCCAGGTGCGAATCGGATCCGGCGCCTCGAGGTAGAGCGTGGTCCCGCGGACCGCGGCAGGTCTGATCGGTTCGATCCACATACGCCACGCCGAGTCGAACAGCCGGCGTTTGAGGGTCGGCTGGATCGTGTTCCACTCCTTGGTGGCACGAACTGAGCCGGGTAGCCCTTTTTGGCTCCTGGTCTCGTTTCTGTTCTGTGAGGAGGTAGCTGATTCCATTCTGTAAAAGGGGACCGGTCATGGCATTCGCCCCAGAACGAATGCGTGATTGGTGACCCTGGTTGCGACCATAGCGCCGAGCCGGAGGACCTCGTCGCGCGGCCCCGCAAATCGCGCAGAAAATTTCTGTTGAGTGGTTGGCGGGCACCGACTCGTAAGGGCAGCAGGCGGATCAGTGTGAATGTCCATATACTGCCCCGCTCCAATGAAGCGTACGTACCAACCAAAGAAGCGCAAGCGAGCCAAGACCCACGGCTTCCGTGCCCGGATGAGCACCAAGGGCGGCCGCGAAGTCATTCGACGCCGCCGTCGCAAGGGCCGCAAGCGGCTCGCCGTCTGACCATGTCGGGTAACGGCGCCGGTTCACCCAGGCGCCGCAGACTCTCCCGCAGCGGGGACTTCAAGAGGGCTTACAAGGAAGGGTCGTCAAAGGCGACCCGTTACCTCGTTCTGTACAGGTTCGAGAGGTCTGCCGATGATGATTCCGAGATCCGTCTGGGAGTCAGCGTTTCCAAGCGGCTGGGCGACGCTGTCACGCGGAATCGCGTCAAGCGGGTTCTCAAGGAGGCGTTCTGGTCACAGGTGGACCCTGAACGCT
>CAZUJO010000589.1:0-765 GCA_964619995.1 uncultured Leptospiraceae bacterium | reverse complement strand
AATCGGCGAGGTGATCGAGAAGGACGGGCTCGCCGGGGCCGAGGAGTGCGTGAGGGAAGTTCTTTCCAGGGAAGGCGAAGGAAAGCGTTCCACGTGAAACGCATCGTTCTCGCTCCAGTACGGGCTTACAGCCGTTGGATCTCCCCTCTACTCCCCCGTCGATGCAAGTATGAGCCCACCTGTTCCGCCTACGCGATCGAGGCGGTAGAACGCTTCGGCGTCATACGGGGTACAGTTCTCGCCTGCTGGCGCATCTTGCGCTGTAATCCCTTCAGTCACGGTGGCTTCGATCCCGTGCGGGATAAATTCACTTTGAAGGTCGGACCCATGGACCCGGCCGTCTATCACGGAGAAACCGAACAGCGTTGATGCCCACCGCGAACATCCTTCAGCCCCTCATCGATGTGGCCGATGCGGTTCTCTCGTTTTTTCATGACGACGTAGGAACCAGCTGGGGGATGGCGATCATCCTTCTCACGGTTTGTACCCGGGCGCTTCTGATCCCACTTACCTACAAGCAGATCAAGAGCATGAGGGCTCTGCAGGCTTTCCAGCCGCAGATGAAGGAGCTCCAGGAGAAGTACAAGAACGACCGGCAGCGTCTCTCGCAGGAGATGATGAAGTTCTACCAGGAGAACAAGATCAACCCGCTTGCCTCCTGCATCCCGCTTCTGGCCCAGCTCCCAGTGTTCATCACACTCTTCCAGGCCCTCCGTGGTCCCCTCAGGGAAGACATTTGCGGTCAGACCGCGGTCGCCTGCAGCC
>CAZUJO010000588.1:0-2095 GCA_964619995.1 uncultured Leptospiraceae bacterium | reverse complement strand
GCTCTGGAGCGCCGCGTCCGGCCTGTGCGCCTTTGCGGGCAGCTTCCCCGCACTGCTTGCGGCGCGCGTCGGGGTCGGCCTTGGCGAAGCGGGCTACGCGCCTGCCGGAACCGCGATGCTGGCCGGGTTGTTTCCCGAAAAGCGCCGATCGACCATGATGGGAATCTGGAACGCCTCGATTCCCCTGGGAGCGGCCGCTGGCGTGGCGCTCGGCGGATTCATCGCGCAGCGGTGGGGATGGCGGCACGCATTCGGTCTCGTAGCTCTTCCTGGATTGCTGGTCTCTCTGGCTTTCTTTTTTGTCCGGGACTACCGCACAGTAGAGTTAACCCATTCGGCCGATCAACGTCGTCTAACGTTCGGAGAGATTGCGTGGAATTTTATCCGCACGCCGTCTTTAATTCTCACGTACCTCGGGTTCGCCGCCAATACGTTCGTTACCACTGCTCTGATCAACTGGCTTCCAACCCTCTTTCATCGCACAGAGAATCTTCCGATGGACCGCGCCGGCGTCAAAGGTGGAACCGTTATGCTCCTTGCCATCATCGGCGCGCCGCTCGGCGGATGGCTTGCGGACCGGTGGGCGGCCCGGCGCGGAGTCCGCCTCCGCTTCGCGGGCCTGTCGGCCGTGCTTGCTGCCGGTCTCTTTTTTACCGCCTTTGTTCTGCTCCCCGCCGGCGGCATGCGCTACGCGTTTTTGTTGCTCGGCGGCCTGGTTGCCGTCGCCTACGTGCCCGATGCTGCGGCGGTGACGCAGGAAGTGAGTCATCCAGGTCTTCGCGCCGTATCTTATGGATTCTGTGTGTTCATTCAGAATCTACTCGGCAGCTCCACCGGGCCTGTCGTGGTCGGCTCCGTTTCCGACCATTATGGAATTGAAGCGGCGCTTTCCATCCTGCCCGCATTCTCATTGTTATCCGGTGCTCTGTTTCTTGCGGGATCGTATTTCTACGCTGCAGATCGATCCAGGGCGGAAGACAGGCCCGTAGTTCTCGAGGACGGAACCTGAAACGCGCCGGTCCCGTTGCCGTGGTCACGGGCGGCGGATCGGGCCTGGGCTTCGCGCTTGCTTCCGCTTTGTGCGGAAAGGGCGTTCTCGTGGTGATTGCGGACATCGACACGCGATCTGCGAAGTCTGCGGAGCGCACTCTTCGCCTTTCGGGCGGAGAGGCTTTCGCGCGCAGGCTCGATGTGACCCGCCCGGCTGATTCGGAAAAACTTGTGGCATGGGTGATCCGTCAGTTTGGCCGGCTCGACTATTTCTTCAACAATGCCGGTGTTTCTTTGCGCGGCGAAACCCGCGACCTGGCGCGCGCCGACTGGGACCGCCTTCTGTCCGTGAACTTCATCGGCGCCATTCACGCAGGCAACGCTGCCTTTAAAGCGATGGCAGAACACGGCGGCGGCGCTATTATAAACATCGCAAGCGCTTCGGCCTTCATGCCGCTGCCAGGGGCGGCTCCGTATTCCACATCCAAATTCGGCATCCTTGGATATTCGGAGAACCTTCGCATAGAGGGGGCCGATCTCGGGATTCGCGTAACCGCAGTCTGTCCAGGATTCATCCGATCGAACATCAGAAACAACCCCGCGGTCAACGTTCCTCAGAAAGAGAGCTTTGCCGCCGCATTCCGCGAAATGCCGGCCGAGGAGGCCGCCCGGCGGATCCTTGCGGGAATCGAGCGGAACCCATCGATCCTTATCTTTCCGTACTACGTAAGACTTCTGCGATGGCTTCATTTCTTCTTTCCCGCAATTTCCAGCCGCATCGCTCTTCGCATGATGCGAAAATTCCGCGCTCTGCGAAAGTCGTAAATCTTGAGGCGCGCAGGGCGATTCGCAGATCGCTTGACAGCCGAACTCTGGCGAAGACCGTGCGAAGCGGCCTGTGCAATGAGGATCTTAGTTCGTTTCGCGTGCTTCGCCCTATTTGCGGGATGTTCCTGTGCGCGCACATTTCCAGTGAGCGGCGATCTGGACCGCAGTTTTGGCGGCGTGGTCTTGCTCGGTATCTTGAATCAGGCGCGGCTTGCGCGATTTGTGTACGTGACGAACAACGGGGGCTACTTCGAGTGGCACGACCTCGACGGTGCCC
>CAZUJO010000587.1:0-2096 GCA_964619995.1 uncultured Leptospiraceae bacterium | reverse complement strand
ATTGTGTGTTCTGCATCCGTTGGATTTTTGTAAGATTCAGCCTATGAAATGCCGCCGTACGTCGGGCGAAGGGATCATGCAAGCATCCTTTTTTCCGAAAAGCGCATAACGGTTTCTCGCAATCACGCTGTAAACTGCGTTTCTTATGAATCGCGGAACCAGATAGAAAACAGAGCTCAGGTTCCAGGGGAATCCAAGATCGCGCAAGACTGCGAGAAAGGCATCGCTCTTCTGGAGGGGCCGGCCTTTTCGAATGTAAAGCATGGTGTTGACATTTTCGCGCGGGATGCCCGCCCATTCGAGCAGATCGCCTCCGATCGGGCTCTGGATGCTGCAGAGTTTGATCCGCGCTTCCGGGTCGCGGCGGACGAGAAACGCAGTCCAGGCGGAGCAGAATTCGCAGACGCCGTCGAAGAGAACCACCAGGTCCTCCTGGCCAATGTGAGGCGCAGCCATCGAGAGATTGGACGACGGCGGCCTGCGTCCGTTCAATCCTTTTTCAGTCGCGCGAAAGCTCCATCGTCTCTTTCGAAGTGGACGGATGCAGAGTCACGCTCTTGCCTTTGATCTCGTAGGCGATCGTGTAGTCGGCCGGCTTTGGCACCCATTTGCCTGTGCGGGTGTCGTTGTCGTACTGAAATTCGTGGGTCTGATGAATGCGGAGGAGGGCGTCTTCTACTTTCATGGATCCCTTCGTTCCACCGATCTGAATGTTATTGAATGAGAACGTCCGTTGAATGTATGAGTCGCGGCGAAACTTGAACTCCACGTCCACAATCAGAACCGATCCTTTCCAGGTTCCGTAAATGCCGCCCTCTGGTTCCGGGGCTTCAGCGGTTTCAGACGAGGTTTCGGGGTCTTCGGGCGGGCGTTTCCCGCATGAAATCCACGAAAGCGAAACAAAGACCAGGCCCGCGAAGAAGAGAGTTCTTGAGATCATGTTGAGATAATGTTTTGAATGAGGAAAAATCGAGCGCCCGCAAATGCGGGCGCTTCTGAAACAGAATCAGATCACTTGCCGTCGAGCAGGTGCTGGATGATTCCGTTGTAAGTCATTGGCAGTTGTGCCAGAGCTGTGTTTGCGTCGTCTACGAGTGTGTCAGAGCTCTCGATGTAGTCGAGGATCTGCTGTGTTTCCACGTCATAGATACCGCCCCAGCTGTTCACTTTTACGGTTTTCGGCATGGTGCCAGCTTCGCCGTGGGAGTGAACTGCGATGATGTACTTGAACTTGTATCCAGCAGGGATCAGGTTCAGGCTCACCAGTTTGCTCAGGATCTCGGACATCTTAGTTGCCAGAGCTGAAGCAACGCCAGCTGCAGCGCCGTCCATTTTCCAGCTGCCGGCTTTCGCCTGGCTGGAGATGGCTTCTGCCAGTTCGTAGGAAAGGTTTCCTACCTGGTCAAAGAGTTGCTGACCGGATACGACTTTCTTGCCGAATTTTGCTGCAATACCAGCGCTCACGCTGAGTCCCGCTTTTGTATCGCCAGCGCCGGAAACTCCAGCATGCGAAAGGTTTACGGGAAACAGGAAGGCAGGGGCATTGTCAGCCACAGCAACCGGGAACTTCGCAGCCGGGTTAACCAGGATGGAAGGACCGCCGCAGCCGATCGAGTAAAGCAACGCTGTTGAAACCAGCGCAACCATTGTTTTTTTGAACATTCGTTTTCCTCCGAATTCGCCCCGGAAAGGGCGTGTCGCAGATTCGCGGAGGGCCCTGGGAAGGCAAGAAATTGCGGATGCTTTTCTTTCGAACGATTCCGCGTCTCAGATCGGATCCGGAGTAAGTTGAGGTTTGAACTGCGCCTTGCGCGCTCGGCTTTTAGTTTTTGGGTCCGTCAGGCGATTTAGCCCCAAACAAGGCATCCCGCCCGTCTTTTTGGCGGGCGGATGCCGGTCTGCCCGGGAAATTATTCTTTGCCGCGGGTGGAAAGGCCAAAAGGCAGATAGAGAGGGCAGAAGCTGATCAAGCTTGTGACCAGGAAAATCACTGCCAGCGCTCCGAGGATCAAGGCGACGGTGCCGCTGATCATTCCCGTATACCAGAGCACGCCGACTGTAAGCGCAATCAAAACCCTCAGGATTCGATCAATGGT
>CAZUJO010000586.1:0-2105 GCA_964619995.1 uncultured Leptospiraceae bacterium | reverse complement strand
ATGCGGCGATCTTTGCCTTCGCCAGAGAATTCCAGCTGACAGAAGTTGCGCGCCTCAACGAGCGTCCCCTCAACGCGAAGGGGATGATTCTTTTCAACGTCTGGGACCGGATGAATCGAACTAGTGAAAGGTGAACAGGTGAGTTCATACAGGGGCGCAAGACCGGGGCGCGGAATTCTGAAGAGCTCCGTATGATGGCGGTCTCCCGTAAGGAAGATCAATCCCTTGATCTTCGCATCTTTCAAGAATTCGAGAAAATCCGCGCGCTCCTTCTTAAAGTTCTGCCAGCCCTCAAAGCGATTCAGATCATTGAACATCTGGCTTCCGCCAGCGACCACCTTGATCGGCGCGTTGGAATTCGAAAGGGCGTTCTTCAGCCAGCGCATCTGCGCCGGGCCAAACATCTGCTTTTCCGGCCGGTCCGGTGTAACATCGGCATCGCGGTTGAAGCGGTCATCCAGCAGAAAGAAGTCCGCATCTCCATACCGAAAGGACGTGAAGATGCCGCGCGCTTCCTCAAGGCCGTACGTCGGGTTCGCCCAGTAGCGCTGAAAAAGGCGAAGGCTCGTGTCTTTGAAGATATAGCTCGAAGTTGAATCGTTCGGGCCGTAATCGTGATCGTCCCAGATGGCGTAATGGTGCCCTGTCTGCAGGAGCGATTGAATCTCGCGAGCAGACCTGTCTGTGCGAAATCGCTCTGCCATGCTCCAGGGGCTCAGGAAATCCACGTCGCGAAGATAGGTGTTGTCCCCGAGCCAGAGCGTGATGTCCGGCTTCGCTTTTGCCATTGCGTTGAAGATTTCGTAATTTCCGCCGTAGGGTTTTCCCTTTTCAAATCGCGCGTCGTTCTTGTACGCGCAGGATCCCGTCAGCAGTCGGAAGTTCTGCGCTGTTCGCGCTGCCGGAATCGTGCGAAACAAAAATGGGCCGTACGACCTGGACTTAAAAGCAATCGTGTAAGAATATTCCGACGCTGGTTCGAGATCATTCACCTCAACGTGAACGGCAAAGTCGTCGCGAGCGGAAGGCTGAAAAGCAATCGAGCGGTTTTCTTTTGCACCGCGCTTTGTGAAGCGAAGTTCGCCGGCTTCCGGCCCCGTCGTTTGCAGCCATATCTGCACGCTGCGCGGCGACTGCGCTCCGGCCATCGGACCTGAAAGGAGAGGTTCCGCCCTGGACTCGACGCAGGCGGCCAGGAACACGAAGGCCAGAAGAACGCGCATTATGCCCTGTTTTCGTAGATCCGGTTCATAATGTCCTGATGAATTGCGGACGTCGCCAGATACGTAAGACCGCCGGTAAAGTAGAAGAACAGATCCAGGATCAGCACAAGCGGTGCAGAATTCTGCGGCGGAAGGTTTCGCGCTGTGAGCACTTCGTCGAGCAGCAGTGAAATCTTGTAATCTACATAGATTCCCCAGATCCCGCATGTGACGATTGCGAGGAGAAGGTCAAAACCGTAAGAGTTTCCTGTTGGTGTCTTTCCGCTGAGCTCTTTGAATTCTCCGTACATCTTGCTGTACCAGTAGATCAGGTACAGCCCGAAGGTAAAGAGGCCGAGCAGAAAGACGAGGGCCGGCGAGCGTCTCATCAGTCGGCCGCCACAATCAAATCGCCGCCGGCCTTAACTTCGCCTGCTTCGTTTGATGCTGTTACAGATACTGTGATGAGCTTTTTGCCGTTTTCTTCTTTCTTCTTTTTGACTTCGCCAGTGCAGACGATCATCTCACCGGGCTTTGTCATTCCCTTGAACTTGATTCCAAAGAATTCGATCTGCGCCGGATTGACCCAGTTCGTGCACATACGGCCTACCTGAGCCATGACGTACATGCCGTGGGCAATTGTTCCATCCAGACCGACGCTCTTTGCGAAATCCGGATCCGTGTGAATCGGGTTAAAATCCCCGGACGATCCCGAATAACGGACCAGATCCATATGGTGGACCGGGCCGGTTCTCAGTTCCGGCAGCTTGCTTCCGACTTCTACTTCGCCAAATGATATACGTTTCATAAATATCTCCTCAGGTTCCTTCCGGCCGAATGACGATGGCCATTTCCGCGAGAATGCACGGCATGTGCGCCCCGACCAGGACATAGAACGGAGCT
>CAZUJO010000585.1:0-2108 GCA_964619995.1 uncultured Leptospiraceae bacterium | reverse complement strand
GACTTGACTGCCTCGACCTTGCTTTCGACCTTTGCCTTTCCTTTGGCTAGGCTGCGCAAATTGTCGGGGTAACTGGCCCGAACCTGGCCGAGACTCATACGTGACGCAATTTTCCCCGTCGCGAGGATGACACTGATTTCATTCTTCTTGGCATTGGGGAAGTTGTTGGTGATCCAATCAGCTACCCGAGTTTCATCTGAGGATTTTCGACTGGGATGAAGCTTGGTCTCGAACAGTTTTCGCGGACCACAGTCAAACTGCAATTCGAAACCCTCGACGCGCATGACTTGTTCCTTGATTTCCGAGATGCTCATTTTTTGGGTGGCTGGCACGTGCTACTCCTGATCAATCAATTGCTGAAGGTTCCGATTATCCATATGCCGACGGTGCCAGGATGTCGCGTCCATCACGAGACAAAGCCTATGGCGGTTCCATGTCCTTTGATGGACACTTCACGCTTGAGCATTTCCAGTAATGCGCTGGCATCGACACTCGCTGACCACAGTCCGATTTGTCTTGCTGCAACTGCGAAGTCGCCTGGTGTCAGCTTGGCTAGTCGACGCACTTGGTGTTCGAGGTTGGCATCCGGCGTTCCGCCCAAGCGTGTCAGCTCGGCATTAAACATAGACCAGCTCTGGTCAGGGGTCAGATAGTCGAATTGTGCCTTGATTGAGAAACGTCGCAGACTGGCGGAATCGAGATTGGCCATGAGATTGGTGGTGCAGATGAAAACTCCATCAAAAGCCTCCATCTGGGTCAGAAGTTCGTTGACCTGCGTAATTTCCCAGCTGCGCGTAGCTCCCCGGCGATCCTGCAGGAAGCTGTCCGCCTCATCCAACAGAAGGACTGCTTCACGCTCACGGGCTTCCATGAACATCTCTGCGATGTTGGCTTCTGTGCCGCCGACGTACATGTCAAGAAGGTCTGAGGCGCGCCGCAAAACCAGCGGGCGATGAATATGGTCCGCAACATGCCGGGCAAACTCGCTTTTACCTGTTCCTGGCGGTCCATAAAGGCAGATGCTGGCATTGGGTCGGCGCATCAATCCTTCCAGCAGACGAGCGACATTCAGATCACTGTTGATGAATTCGGTCGTGTAGCTGGTGTACAGCGTGTTACGGGAGGGCTGGCGCTTTTGCCCCATTAACCGCATGCTCCGATCCAGTGTTCTTTCAGCAACGACGTGGCGGGCTTCGCCTCCGACGATTCTCGCAACCTTGGCCATGCGCTCATATTGACCGGGCGAAACCTGCTCGTTGGCGGCGATACGCCTTAACCAGTCTTCGTTCGGGGCCACTTCGCCCAAGTGGTGACGAGCGATTTCGATGCGCACGTCAGATGGCGGAACAGGAAAGTACACCGAGTAATCGAAGCGCCGACGGTAAGCAGGGTCGATCTGCTGATTGTTCGTGACCCAAATGGTTGGGACTTGATTGCGCTCCATCGTCCGATTGATCCAGGCCTTGTTGGTTTTGCTTTCCTTCACGCTTCCCATGAGTATTTCAAGGAAATCACTACCGCCAGAAATCACATCTTCGATTTCGTCGAACATCAGCATGGCCTGGTGATTCCCCTCCAGCAGCCGTTGACTGAAGTTATAGGCACGTAGCCTCGCCGGTCCGCTGATTGGGTCGCCGTCTTCATCCGAGAAATTGATCTCGTAAAGACTTTGTCCCAGCTCCTTGGCCAGTGCCTTGACCAGTTCGGTTTTGCCAGTACCCGGGGGGCCATAAAACAGGATATTGATACCGGATTCATGGCGTTCACGCAGGTTGGTGAGGTATTCCTTGAGCGTGGTGATATCGCTGGCAAGATGCGGATAGGCATCCAGGGTCAGAGTCGATGGGCTTGCCGGGCGGAGGAAATGCCTTGCCAGATCTTCCTTTGATTTGTGTGGCATCAGCATCGTGCCGACCAGAATGTTCATCACATCGATCTTGCTTTCGAGGTCGGCGTTTCCCCGTTCGATGGTGACCAGGCCTGAAGCGATGAGGCGGGAATCGGATCGTAAGGACTCGATGACATCATCTGCAGATTGACCCGTAAGCGTCTCGATCAATCTTGCCAGTTGGCGATTTGAAACCGACTGATTCTGGTGTGTCACGATT
>CAZUJO010000584.1:0-2125 GCA_964619995.1 uncultured Leptospiraceae bacterium | reverse complement strand
GGACCTGACCGGGCAGATCTGCGCGGACTCAATCGGCCACAAACAGTTTTCGGGCGTTGGCGGTCAGATGGATTTCGTGCGCGGCGCCTCCCTTTCCGAAGGCGGCAAGCCCATCATAGCGCTTCCTTCCTGCACATCGAAGGGCGAGTCGCGCATTGTCAGCTGCCTGAAGCCAGGCGCCGGCGTCGTTACAACGCGGGCCCACGTGCACTACGTGGTGACGGAATACGGAATTGCTGATTTGTATGGAAAGAACCTCAGACAGCGCGCCAAAGCGCTGATCCACATCGCGCATCCGTCTCACCGGGATCACCTGGCAGAAGAAGCGAAGAAGACCCTGGGCCTCTGATTGGCTGCGCCGGTTCGCATTTTTGAGATGACGAATCGGCGCCTTCTTCTTTTGGTGTCCCCATGTCCCGCGCAATGAATTCCATGGTGCTCGTCCTTGTGGTGCTCGTAGAATTCATCTCTGCGCCGTAGGACGTATGCTCCCGTCGGCGCAGCCGGCGGGATGATGAACCGCCGGCAGTCCCCGGGAAAAGGAGACTGTATGAAGAGCGGTGCTAAAATCATCCTGGACTATCTGAAAGAAATGCGTGTGCCTTTTGTGGTGGGCATGCCGGGCGGGGCGAGTCTGCCCCTGTACGACGCTCTCTATTCAAGCGGCATTCCGTCCCTTCTCGCGCGTCACGAACAGGGCGCTGGATTTGTGGCGCAGGGATATGCGCGGGCCACTGGCAAAACCGGCGTATGCCTCGCAACCTCGGGTCCAGGGGCCACCAATCTTGTAACGGCTCTCGCCGATGCAAAGATGGATTCGGTTCCCATGGTTGCCATCACAGGGCAGGTTCCCCGCAGCCTCATCGGCACCGATGCGTTTCAAGAGGTCGATACGATGGGCATGTGCGCGCCGGTGGTGAAGCGCGCCTTCTTCGCAAAAGACGCCGCGTCTCTCTATTCGATTCTGCCTGCCGCTTTCGATGAAGCAAGCCGCGGCCGACCCGGACCGGTATTGATTGACGTTCCGAAAGATGTTCAGCTTGAGACGGTGGACGGACGTTATGCGGCGATTGAAAACATGGATGAAAATTCAGGGACAGCCCGCCTTCAGGAACTGGCATTCGAAGCGGCCCGCCTCATCGCCGCTGCAGAAAGGCCCGTTCTTTATGCGGGCGGCGGCGTAATTCATTCCGGCGCGGGCTCCCTCCTGCGCGATCTTGCGGAAAGAAATTCAATCCCTGTGGTCAATACCCTCATGGGCATTGGATCGATTCCGAGCGACCATCCTCTTTACTACGGAATGCTCGGAATGCACGGCGAAGCCTACACAAACCTGCTCCTGGAAGAGTGCGATCTCTTGATTGCGGTCGGCGCCCGGTTTGATGACCGCGCGACGGGCAAGCTGGCCGATTTCTGTCCGCAGGCCCGCGTCATTCACGTCGATATCGATGCGCGCGAACTGGGCAAGCTGCGCCTGCCGGATCTTGCGATTCGCGCCGATGCGGCCGCGTTTCTCCGGGCCATCCTGCCGCTGCTTCCGGAAAATCGCAGAGAGGCCTGGGGCGAGCACGGGGCGAGGCTCCGCAAGGAACACCCTTCTGAGAATCACAACGATCCGTCCGAGGGTCTTGCCATAATCCGCGAAATCTCGGATACAATCGGCGATTTCGACATCATTACGACGGACGTCGGTCAGCATCAGATGTGGGCGGCGCAGGCCGTGCGCGTGCGCGAACCAAGGACCTTCTTAACGTCAGGCGGCCTCGGAACGATGGGATTCGGATTGCCGGCGGCGATTGGAGCGGCCCTTGGAACGGGCCGCACCGTGGTCTGCATTTCCGGCGACGGATCAATCCTCCTGAACGTTCAGGAGCTCGCTCTTCTCTCCGAGCTCGGACTGAACGTCAAAGTGGTTGTTCTGGACAACGGTCATCTGGGCCTCGTGCGGCAGCAGCAGGAACTGTTCTACGGGCAACGTTATTCGTCGTCCCGGCTGAACGGTCCTGACTTCCAGGCGATTGCGCGCGGATTTGGAATTCCTTCTTACCGGATGGGTGAACGATCACTTTCGGCGATTCTGCGAGAACCGGGACCGGCGTTCATCCACGCCCCGATTCACGAGACG
>CAZUJO010000583.1:0-2126 GCA_964619995.1 uncultured Leptospiraceae bacterium | reverse complement strand
GGGCTGACGTGCCTTTTTTCTTGATGGAGGGCAGCGCCTTCGTTGAAGGAATCGGTGACCGCCTTCGTCCCATGGACTTCCCGCACGGCGAGGGAGTCCTCTGTCTTTCGGAAGCCTACATTTCCACTCCAGAAGCGTACAGAGACCTGAAAAGGCCTTTACAGGGAGACGCTGTTCTAGAATCTCGGACATCGTTTGAAAGGTGGCAGGAAGCTGCGTTTTCCGTTTGGAAAGACGATGGTTTTCTGTGCAACGACTTCGAAGAGGTTGCGTTTCTCAAGCATCCCGATCTGGCCAGGTTGAAACAGGCCCTCCACGATCGCGGCGCTTTTGCCTCTCTGACCGGGTCTGGTTCGGCCGTTTACGGCCTGCTTCCGGGCGGCGCGGCAGATCTCGCGAAGGAGATGGCGGAGCGGTTCCCCAGGTGCCGTTTCGAACCCTTTCAGTTCTAAAAAATTGGGCCGTGGCCAAGCGGTAAGGCAGCGGGTTTTGGTCCCGCCATCCGGAGGTTCGAATCCTCCCGGCCCAGCATTTCAGGGGAGATCGTGAAAGACAGGGCTGTCGTCGTACTCGCTGCGGGAAAAGGAACTCGGATGAAATCCGATCTGCCGAAAGTTGCTTTTCCGGTGCTCGGGAAAGCGATGCTTCTTCACGTACTCGATCATCTTGCAGAGTGCAAGTTCTCCCGCATCGTCTTGATCGTAGGCTACGGCCGCGAGATCGTTCAGGATCTCGTAAAAGATCGTAAAGAAAATATACAATTTGCTGTCCAGGAAGAGCAGAAGGGTACGGCCCATGCCTTCCTCTGCGCCGAGCAGGCTCTCAAAGACTTCCAGGGCTCGGTTGTGGTGACCTGCGGCGACATGCCGATGATCCGTCCCGCGACGTTTCAGCGCCTGATCGACCAGCATGCATCCGAACAGAACAGCGCCACAGTTCTCTCCGCCGTTCTCGAAAATCCGAAGGGCTATGGCCGGCTCGTTCGCGCGGCGGACGGTCGCCTTGAGAAAATCGTAGAAGAGAAAGACGCAACCGACGAGATCCGCAAGATCAAAGAAACGAATTCTGGAACGTACGTTTTTGAATCTCCTTCTATCTTCTCTGTGCTTCGATCCATCGATACGAACAACAAGCAGAACGAGTACTATCTGCCGGACGCAATCGCAATCCTGAATCAGAAGAAAGAGCGCGTCGGTGTCTGCTTCACGCAGGACGCCGAAGAAGCTCTCGGCGCGAATTCCCAGGAAGATGTTCAGATGCTCGAAAGCATCCTTAATCGAAGGATGGCGGGCGTATGAGCTATCAGCTCGTTGTATTCTCGGGAAGCGCCAACGTTCCCCTCGCCGAAGAGATCTGCAAGCACCTCGGCATTCCGCTCGGTCGAGCGAACGTGAAGCAGTTTTCCGACGGCGAAATTTCCATCAAGCTCGATGAAAACGTGCGCGGCCGGGATGTGTTCGTAATTCAGCCTACATCCGCGCCTGCAAACGACCATCTTATGGAAATCCTGCTGATGACGGACGCATTGCGCCGCGCATCTGCCGACCGCATCACTCTTGTCATCCCGTACTACGGCTATGGACGCCAGGACCGCAAAGTCGAACCGCGCGTGCCGATCTCCGCCCGCGTTGTGGCCGACCTCATGGAATGCATGCTGCCGACTCGCCTTCTGACGATGGATCTGCACGCGGATCAGATTCAGGGCTTCTTCCGTCTGCCTGTCGATCATCTCTACGCGGCTCCTGTTTTTGTGGACTATTTGAAGAACAAACACCTGGACCAGCCGGTCGTCGTTTCTCCGGACTCAGGCGGTGTCGAGCGCGCTCGTTTCCTTTCTCGTCAGATCCATGCAGGTCTTGCAATCATCGATAAGCGCCGTCCGCGCGCGAATGTTGCCGAGATCATGAATGTAATCGGCGATGTGAAAGGTAAAACCTGTATCCTCTACGACGACATGATCGATACAGCGGGCACCATCACAAAAGCGGCTGCAGCGCTCAAGGAACACGGCGCGCAGAGCGTGCTGTGCTGCGCAACCCACGGCGTCCTTTCCGGCCCGGCGATTCAGCGTCTCCAGGAAAGCAATCTCGACGAAGTCATCATCAGCAACTCGATCCATCTGGCCC
>CAZUJO010000582.1:0-2130 GCA_964619995.1 uncultured Leptospiraceae bacterium | reverse complement strand
CTTTTGAACTTCTTCGCATGCAACGGCAGATTCAACGGCGGCGGCATGAACTGGGCGCCGGATGCGAAGATTGATGACGGGCTGTTTGACGGGGTCGTGATTGGAGGCGTTTCGAAAGTGTCCCTCGTCACCCAGAGCCCGAAGGTATATGCGGGACGAATCTCCGAATTCCCGGGAACCCGCCAGTTTCGGGCCAGCGAAATCATTCTTCGCAGCGACACGATCGTGGAAGGAGAGGCCGACGGCGAGGTGTATGCGATGAAGGGCGCCGGGGAAATTCGTTACGAAGTCATTCCGAAATGTCTGCCGCTCGTTCTCTGACGGGCCGCCGGATCATTGCTCCACAAATTACCGGAATGCGAAGAGAGAAATCAAAGCAACCGCTGCATAGCTGGCCAGAGCTGCTGCGCCCGCATAATCCTTCGCTATGCGAAGTCCGGCGAACAGCGAAATCAAACAGATCAGAACCAGGGTAAGGGCTGCAAGTCCGGGAGTGGGATTTCCGCGGAGCAGAAACACAATGCCGGCGATGCAGCCAAGGCCCGAAAGGGTTTCAAGAACCGTCAGGCAGTAGAAGAGGGGCGTGGAAACCGGGGCTAGAAAGGTGCGCTCAAAGACGCTCTGAACGTATTTCAGGTTTCCGTCGAGATCCAGAATCTTGTCCAGGCTCGACTGAACAAAGAGCGCTGCGAAAAACAAAAGCCCCGCAATCCGTGATATCTCCCTTGCGCCGAATTCCATGGGCAGAGGAAAGGACCTCCGGAAAACGTGGCAAGGAAAGAATTTTCGTGTAAGGATCCGCTTTCTCGAAAGACGGATTGAGCAAAAGGAGCTTATTTCATTGCGTATGCACAGGTCGCTTGCGAAACTTCTGGTGATTCTCTTCCTCCCGGCCTCTCTATGGACGGGCTGTTCGTTGTTCGCCGTACCCCGGCTTGAAAAGGCGGCATTTGCCGGCGGATGTTTCTGGTGCATGGAGCCTCCGTTCGAGTCGATCCCTGGAGTGCAGTCTGTGATTTCCGGATACGCAGGCGGCAGCAAAGCGAATCCTTCCTACGAGGAAGTATCCAGCGGAGGGACGGGTCATGCGGAAACTGTAGAGATCACCTATGATGCAAACCGCGTGAGCTACGACAAGCTGCTCGATGTCTTCTTCCACAACGTGGATCCAACGGATGCCGGCGGTCAGTTTGTGGATCGAGGCAGCCAGTACCGCACCGTGATCTTCTATTATTCAGAGGAGCAGAAGCAAAAGGCGCAGCGCGCCATTGCGGATTTCTCTAAATCCGGCCGGTTTGGAAAACCAATCGTCACGCAGGTGACCGCAATGAAGGTGTTCTATCCGGCCGAAGAATATCATCAGGACTACTACAAGAAAAATCCATACAGCTATAAACGTTATCGCTCTGGTTCCGGCCGGGATCAATATCTCGAAAAAATCTGGGGCAGAGCATCCATGCAGGAGAAAAGCATGAAGGAGAAGAAAATGTACACGAAACCTTCCGACGAAGAACTGCGAAAAAAGCTTTCGCCGCTTCAATACGAAGTGACGCAGAAGGAGGGGACAGAGCGGCCTTTTAGCAACGAGTACTGGGACAATCACGAACCGGGCATCTATGTGGACCGCGTTACCGGAGAACCCCTGTTCAGTTCTACCGACAAATTTGATTCGGGAACCGGCTGGCCGAGTTTCACGCAGCCTCTGGAGAAAGAGAATGTGGTCACAAAGAAGGATGTTTCGCACGGCATGGTGCGTGTTGAAGTGCGCAGCAAGCACGGCGATTCTCATCTCGGACATGTTTTTGAGGACGGACCTAATCCTACGGGACTACGCTACTGCATGAACTCCGCGTCGCTTCGCTTCATTCCAAAAGCCGAGCTCGAGAAGGAAGGATACGCAGAATATCGGAAACTGTTTGATAAATAACGTCGGGTCGTCGATGACGATCGTGGATGGCACTGATCGTCATTATCGACGCGGATGCGGCAGGTGTCCGCGCTCTTGAAGCGGCTCTCTCCGGTTTGCGTCATCGTGTGCTCGCGACGGCTTCGGGAAAACGCGGCATTGAGCTCGCGCAGAGCGGAAACCCGGATCTGATTCTTCTGAATCCAGAGAATCCGGAGATGGAC
>CAZUJO010000581.1:0-2135 GCA_964619995.1 uncultured Leptospiraceae bacterium | reverse complement strand
GTCTGAAGCTGAGTCTGTTTGTAGAGCTGATTCAGGATGACCTGAGCGTTTGCGTCCTTTCTCAGGAAAATTTCAACGCGGATTCCGTGCCGATCCGAGAGATCGAGGATGTCTGAAATTCCTTCGATTTCCTTGTTGTTTACGAGGTCCCCGATTTTTTCCAGGAGGGTCTTCTTGTTTACCTGATAGGGAATCTCCGTAACAACGATCTTGTCGCGGCCTTTCTTATCTGTCTCGATATCAACCCGCGCGCGAATCCGGAAAGAACCCCGCCCTGTCATGTATGCGGATTTCAGACCTTCTCCACCGATGATGATGCCGCCCGTCGGAAAGTCCGGCGCCGGAATGTATTTTGTTAGATCCTCGAGGCTGATGGACGGCTTCTGGATGAGAGCAAGAACGGCGTCGATCACCTCCGCGAGGTTATGCGGAGGAATGTTGGTCGCCATGCCCACAGCGATGCCGCTTGAACCGTTGACGAGAAGGTTTGGAAATGCAGCCGGCAGAACCTGGGGCTCTTGCTTCGTGTCGTCGAAGTTCGGATTGAAATCGACTGTGCCTTTGTCGATGTCGTTGAGGAGTTCAGACGCAATTTTCGAAAGACGCGCTTCCGTATAACGGTAGGCAGCCGGGCTGTCGCCGTCAATGGAACCAAAGTTTCCCTGCCCGTCAATGAGGGGCTCGCGCATCGCAAAGTCCTGCGCCATGCGGACGAGAGTGTCATACACCGCCGCATCGCCGTGCGGGTGGAAGTTACCAATCACTTCACCAACGATCTTCGCGCACTTCACGAACGGCCGGTCGCTGCGCCATGCACGTTCGTGCATCGCGAACAGAATGCGGCGGTGCACCGGCTTGAGGCCGTCGCGCGCATCCGGGAGCGCGCGCCCAACGATTACGCTCATCGCATAATCGAGGTAGGCCTCCTTCATCTGGTTATCGATCTCTACCGGAACAATTCGCAGACCCTTCTGCAGAGCACCCTGTATGTCGGTGCGGATAATTTGCGGATTTTCATCCATCCTTCTTGCCCTTCTTGTTTTTTTAGGGCCCTTGCCCGGCTTGATCCGGGCTGGCGGCCTTTTCGCAGGGCTTTTTTTGGCGGCCGGGCGTACGGGCTTTTTGGGCGCCGGACGCTTTTTGGCCTTTCCAGGGCGGGCCGGAGGGGCCGCCTTTTTGACCTGCTTTTTACCTTTATCTTTTTTGGATTTGGAGCGAAAACCGCTTTTCCTGGCCATCTTATGTCCTCTGAGGGCAAAGGCCTCGCGCCGGTCCGCGAGTCAAAAAAAAACGCATTTCGCGGCTGATATTGCCGGTCGATGATTCCGGAAGCGGCCGCGCAGAGCCGTGCAAATTAGTTGCAAATTACCAGGATTTTGCGTCTAATGGTCAAAGGGGGATTTCAAATGCGCAAGGTTTTGATTGCAGTGGTTCTTGGGGCCATTGTCGCGTCCACGGCGGACTGTGGAGGGAAAAAGAAAAGCGGCTTCATGCTGTTTCCACTGGCGGCCATGGTCGCTCCTACCGGTTCGGGAAGTCCGGCGAGCGCATCCACTTCAGCGCAAGCAAACGCATCCTGCAGCGCATCTGGCCAGAGCGCCGGCGATCCTCATCTTCGCACACTCGATGGACTGCTCTATGATTTTCAGGGGATGGGCGAATACTGGCTCATCAGAGGAAGCGAAAACGATTTCGGCATTCAAGTGCGCCAGGAAGCCTGGGTCAACAATCGCAAAGTCACAGTCAACACGGCTGTTGCCACTCAGATTGACGGCCACATCATCAGCCTCTACAAAAACGGAACCCTTTTCGTAGATCATGCGCCTAAATCGATCGCTTCAGGGACGACCGTGTCTGTCGGCTCCGGAAGCATTCGCCGCACATCTTCCCTCTATCGATTCACTTACAATGACGGCAGCTATTTTGACGCAACGGTCAGCACAAGTTACATGAACATCAGCACGGCCGGACTGAAGATCAAACAGAAGGTGGCCGGACTGCTCGGAAATTGCAACGGCAACTGGAAGGATGATCTCACTCCGCGCGACGGGACTTCCGCAATTTCGCCCGTAACTTTTACTTCGCTCTACGGAACCTTCGGAGACAGCTGGCGCCTTGGATCCCTCGAGACCTGG
>CAZUJO010000580.1:0-2135 GCA_964619995.1 uncultured Leptospiraceae bacterium | reverse complement strand
GTCCTGTTCTGTTGTATAAAGGCCGGTGCTGACTCGCAGCGCGCGCATTGCCTGTTCCCTCGAATAACCCATGAGCTCAAGAGCGCGCGACGGCTGGCGGGTTCGTGATTTGCAGGAGCTCCCGGTTGAAACCACAGCATTCTTCTGATCGAGGCCCATGAACAGGAAATCCATGTTCTCAAGTTCCGGGAAAACAAAATAGCTTGTATTGGGACTGCGCGGGCTTTCGCGGGCGACCACGCTTCCGCCGAGTCGCTGCGCTTCGGCTTCAATTCGGTCGCGGAATCGGATCAATCGTTCGTTCTTTTCTTTGAGCGACTTCATCTGCCGCTCGAGCGCGGCTGCCGTGCAGAGAATCGAAAACAGGTTCTCGGTGCCGGCGCGGCGTTCATCTTCCTGAAGTCCGCCGGCGAAAATTACGGCAGGCTCAATCCCCGTAGAGACGACGGCCGTGCCGTATCCCGCTCCAAATTTGTGGCCGTTGATACAGAATGCGTCAAAACAGGTGTAGTCGATTTCAATTTTGCCTGCGGCCTGGATGCAGTCGGAAAGGAATGGCTTCGATTTCTCGCGTGCGATCCGGGCAATTTCAGCCGTCGGCTGGATGACGCCCGTTTCGTTGGAAACGGCCATGACGGAAACAAATGCATGCTCTGCGCTCAGAAGCCGCATAACGTCAGCAGGATCGACGCGGCCGGTTTTGCCGGCAGGCAGGAGGTCAATTGCGAGCCCCTCGCTCTTGCAGGCGGCAAACATGGCATCATGCTCATAAGGGGAAAGGAGCGCGCGCGCATGACCGTCCGCGTACGTCTTCACCATCTGGTATACGGCTTCCGTGCCCGTTGCGGCAAACGTGAGGCTCCTGGCCGGGACGCCTGAAAGATTTGCTGCGATGCGCTCCCGCGCCGATTCAATTTTCCTCTGGTTTTCCTGCGAGAATGCGGAGATGCCGCTTGCATTGGCCGGGTTTGCCGAATACGTTTCCAGGCATTCCGCAAGCACGTCGCGCATGGGCGGATGTGTGGCGTTGTAGTCGAAGTAAAGAAGCCGGCTCACTGCAGCCGGAACCCCGTGCAGTATTCTCTTTCCCCGCTTGCAATGTCCGAGAAGTCCGCATAGCAGTCCGCTTCGCGAAACTTTCCGGCTTTCATGAGCACCGTTCGCGCGAGCTCGCGAAATTCGGCGTCCGTGCGGCCGTGATCCTGGTAGAGAAGCGAAGCCTGAGCCAGCTGTTCGTAGGCCCGGTCTGTTTTTCCGAGCGCAAGATACGATCGGGCCAGACCCGCGCGCGCTTCTTTCTCCGTTCCGGTTTCGCGAATTCCTCCATAGAAGAAGTCAAGCGCGCGGGCATGATGTTCTTCCGTGTTCTGGAGGGCGTGGAGTTTTGCCAGAGCGACAAAGAGCGCGGGCAGCTCGCCGGACTCAGCCACGTAGATCCGCTTTCGCATGACGATCTGCGCTTCGGAAGGCGCAACGCAGGCGAGGCGGTAGTCGCGACCGCGGCATGCCTTCGCCGTCCCAGGAACAGCGCCGCCCATGTAGTTGGCCAGAGCGTCTCTGTAGTTTTCGTTTCGTTTCAGCGAGTCGAGCACGAACAGTTCCTGATCGCGCTCGGATGGATGTTTCAGTTCGAAATCCCGGTCTGCTGCGACAATCGTTCTTCGCGCGCGTGCTTCGAGATGTTCCACATAATCGCCATAGATGAAAACCGTAACTGGATCAAGGCATGCAGCGCGCGCGTAGCGTGACACTTCCTGCGCCGTAACATAAGAGACTTTCGTGTCGCCCGGGGGAACCTCGAATGCGAAGACGGATGCAGCCAGGGCGTTCTTCAGGGCCGTAATCACGGCCGGGCGATTTTCCTGCCAGTACGCGTCCGGCTCAACGACATCATCCGGACCGGGAGGAATCTCGCGGTTTGTCTGAAGATTCCACTTTTCGTAGCGTTCGAGCCAGTGCGGTTGAAACGTTTCCGATTCCCCGTGGTAGCGGAGGGGAACCTGCGAGCAGGCCTTCTCCATGAGATCGAGCCGGACTTTCGCCGTTTCTTCGCGCGCTTTTTCAAGGTAGGGACGGGCTTTTTCCGGCAGATCTTCCCCTTCCGCGGGCTCGTGGACAACCAGGTGCGCGAGCCC
>CAZUJO010000579.1:0-2136 GCA_964619995.1 uncultured Leptospiraceae bacterium | reverse complement strand
GCTGCAATCCGCCCCGCATGCAGACAGCCAGCGCCGCAATGAGACCAAAGATCATGCCGGCTTTCTTCGCGCTCCAGTCGGGACGAATCAGAGTGGACGGATCGCCCGCGAGGCCGCCCTGACGGCGAAAGAACCAGACTGCGAACAAAATGGCCGCGGCCGGGACTGCAATGTAGAACATCCCCGATAGTATATCTTTCTCAAGTATTCCGCGGTAAAGGGCAGGCAGATCTTTGAAGTAAGCGAAGTATTCCCAGCCAAGCAGCTTTTCATTTACGCCGTAGTTGAATGTGCTCGAGTACATGCTCAGGTTGAGAAACGCCAGCCAGAGGATCTGGAGCGTGATCAGAGCGCGCCGCGCAACTTCGACGATTCGTCCCCGAAATAGCTGCAACAGGGTATCGAGCAATAAGTAAGGACCGATGACGATCGGAACAGCAGCCAGATCAAAACGCAGTCCGGCAAAAAGAGACGCGAGGACCTCGCCCGCCGATTCATTCGAATGGAATCGCGCGGCGAAATACACCCTGTGGGCCGTCACATTCAGGGTTCCTCCCAGGAACCAGAGGAGCAATCGGCCGTACACCGGCATGAAACACGATCGTGGAGAGGCACAGGAGCGCAATTTCAATTTGCGGCCATCGTCATTTTACTTGCCGCCCCGCTCCGAGTCCCGAAATTCCGCAATATGAAGGCCGATGTATACGGAGTCGGGAATTCCCTGGTGGATACTCTCGCGTTTGTTGAGGAAGACTTTATTCGCGAGCATGATCTCACTCGTGGATCCATGACGCTGGTGCCGTCGGATAAACAGGCGGCGATCCTGCTCGGGCTTTCGCGCGTTCCGCTGGAACTGCGGTCCGGAGGATCAGCGGCCAACACGATGATTGCGGTTGCGCGAAGCGGCGGAACGTCTTTCTATACCGGCAAGGTCAGCAGGGATACAAACGGCGAATTCTATCGTCAGGATTTGCTGAATGCGGGAATTCATTTTGATGTGCATCCGGCTGATGAATCGGACGGGCCAACCGGAACTTGCGTAGTTCTCACGACGCCCGACGCAGAGCGCACCATGCTCACGCACCTCGGTGTATCCGTTCAACTTACAGAGAAGGATATCGACGAGGAAAAGATCAAATCGAGCAAGATGATTTATATTGAAGGCTATCTGTGGGCGGGCGATGGAACGCGCAAAGCATGCATTCGCGCGGCAGAGCTGGGAAAGAAGCACAACGTTCCCGTTGCGTTTACGTTTTCAGACAGCTTCCTCGTTCAGCCGTTTCGCTCCGACTTCTTTGGATTCGTCAAAGACTATTGTTCGGTCGTATTCTGTAACGCGCCGGAAGTGCGCAGCTTCAGCGAGATCGAAAACCTCGAAGAGGCGGCGCGTTACGTCGGCCAGATCGCCGATCACGCTTTCATTACGAACAGCGAACACGGAGCTCTCGTTGTTGAAAGGGGAACGATCACAGAAGTGCCAGGATTTCGCGTAAAGGCGATCGATACGAACGGCGCCGGGGATGCGTTCGCCGGCGGAGCGTTGTTTGGTTTAACGCACGGCTATTCGGTTCAGGCATCTGCCCGGTGGGGAAATTTCCTCGCCAGCGAGATTGTGCAGGTGCCTGGCGCCCGTCTGTCAAAAGACTATTCCGGACAGGTGCGGACAATCCTTGGCGCGCCGTGAACTGAAATCCGTTTCTGTCCTTCATATCAACGCCGCGCGCTCCTGGCGCGGGGGCGAACAGCAGACGCTTTATCTGGCGCAGGGACTGGCCGCGCGGGGCATTCACCAGGCAATTGTGGGGCGCCCAAACTCGGAACTGGAAAAAAGGGCGAGTGCCGCGGGAATCCAGTTCTTTCCGCTGAAAATTGGAAGCGAACTGGACCTCGGGGCCGGCCGCGGTGTTGCGCGCATTGCCCGCGACAATGGATTTCAGATTCTTCATGCACATACGGCTCATGCGCACAGCATCGGGCTCCTGGCGCGCCTGTACTATCGCGAAGGGAAGCTCGTTGTCACGCGCCGCGTTGATTTCCATATCCGCGGGTTGTCGGGCCTGAAATACCGGAACAACCTGGTCGACCGCTTTGTAGCAATATCGCATAACGTCCGCGACATCATGGAACAGGACGGCG